>JAAYSI010000256.1 GCA_012524045.1 Peptococcaceae bacterium
ATATAAACCAAGCTTTAAAACATCAGAACAAATATTATTAATCTTTAATCAGTAATGGAGCTTACTGATCCGAACTGGTTATAAGTTTATCCTGACGTACAATATGTTCTAAAATCCATGTAAAAACAAATTCTAATAATTCACGAATGTATTTTTCTTGATCCTGATCAATATCCTGTAATTCGAACTCTTCAATCTTATTTATAAAATCATCATGGGCAACCTTTTGACTGAAAAATTTAGGATATTTTATTTGCATCATATATTCTTCTTCAGTCTTAAAATGGTACTTGGTATAATCCTTCAATTCTTGGATAATCACCATGATCTTATCATATTTATCATCTAATAAGTAGTTTTCTAATAAATTATAAATATCATTTCCAATTTCAAATAAACGCTGGTGTTGCGCATCGATCAATTCTACCCCAATCGAATATTCGTCTTTCCACACTAACATCATTCTTTGCCTCCTCTAGTAAAAAAATATTTATCGTATGTTAATTATAATAAATATAATTTTATACTAATTTCAATAAATATGTCAATATCAGCCGGATTTAAGTATCTGAGTGTTAAAAGCACACATGACAAAGATATACCACCAGGACGGCGCCTAGCGCAACTTTCATCAAACCTTGTTCAAAATAGGCTAAAGCTAATGCCATCAATGTACCAACTATAGAATAATTTAGATTCCCCGTAGAATAAATTATACTTGGAAAGGTCATTGCTCCTAAAACCGCATACGGAGTATAGTAGAGGAATGAGGTAATTCTTTGAGATTTGATTTTACGCCTAAAAAGTACAATAGGTAATGCTCGCGGAATATAGGTTACAACGGCCATTAAAGTAACTGCCAGCAAAATATAAAACAGACTCATACCCTTTCCTCCGATCGCGGAAAAAATATTGCCCCCACGGCTGAAGCTACAATCGTAGCAAGAATAATAACCCAACCTTGAGAAAGCTGATTTAAAAAAGGGATCCATCTAAAGGCAGAGCTTATAGCTATGGCTACAATAATTACAATCAAAACTGCTTTGGACTTTTTAGCCGCAGGAATGATCAAGGCAATAAACATTGCATACAAGGCAATCCCCATTGAATTCTGTACAGCGGTGGGTAGAAAGGTTGTCAGAATTGCTCCCAAAGCTGTCCCTAAAGCCCAGCCAAAGTAAGGCCCGGTTATCAGCCCCATCATAAATGGAAAGGTGATTTCCTTATCTTCAAGGGAGGCTACT
This sequence comes from Peptococcaceae bacterium, assembly GCA_012524045.1. Taxonomy (GTDB): domain Bacteria; phylum Bacillota; class Desulfitobacteriia; order Desulfitobacteriales; family Syntrophobotulaceae; genus JAAYSI01. Next base: position 1,245 of record JAAYSI010000256.1, read on the forward strand.
GCAAAAGTCTCGTCAGTTATGCCGAAAGCCATGATACTTCTATGTATAGTGGGCATTTTTTCCACAATCTTTTGAGCCAAAGCCAGCGACATAAGCATATATCTAATATTGATAACAAATGTTGTTAGGGTGATTTCAAATAGCGTCGCTTGAGCCATTATCAAGCCCACACCTGCAAATTGGCCGGCGGAAGTAAGATTTGTCATAGAAATTAGGATAGCTATCCAAACCGGGATCCCACCTTTAACTGCCAGCAAACCGAACGCGAAGGAGACTGGCACGTACCCAAAAGCTATCGGTAAACCCTTTTTAAACCCCTGCTTAAAATCCCTAATTAAATTTTCTTGTCCTATATAATGATTTCTTTCACTTAATCGGATATTTTCTTTCAAAATTCCTACTCCTGGTTATCACTCATCTCTTAAGTATAGCACTAAAATCTGATTTTAACACTATATACTCCACCAAAAAACAGCCGGTGGAGTTGAATATTTATTTTTTAATTTATTTCCGCAAAGAAGGATAATCGCGAAAAATATCTTGTGATTTTTTATTTAAATATTGGACATCTGGGACTTCTTTTGTATTATCAGATAGATTATACTTCTCCTTTAGTTTTAAAACCCTATAAAGACTTTGATTTACTCGATCTACTGGGATACTGCCATTGCGAACGGCTTCCTGTAAAGCCTCCAGGACTTCTATTTGCTTAGCATAGTCATGGCAGACCAAAACAAGATCACTACCGGCTTTAATTGATTTTACTGCAGCTTCTCCTATGTTATAGTTCTTGACTATGGCTCCCATTGTCAAATCGTCTGTAATGACCACTCCATCAAAACCCATCTGCTCCCTTAGTAATTCGGAAATTATCTTTGGAGAAAAAGTAGATGGATTATGATTATCAATTTGCGGTAAAAGAATATGAGCCATCATAATAGCATCCACATGATTCTCAATGGCGGCTTTAAAAGGTATCAGTTCGAAATTTTTCAACCTGTTCAAATCATGCATAAGCACAGGCAAACCAAGATGAGAATCTACCTCTGTATCACCATGTCCGGGAAAATGTTTAACTACGGATATAATGCTTTGGTCTTGCAAACCTTTCATTGTCTGGATTCCCAAATCACTAACCAGTTTTGGGTCGTTGCCAAAGGAACGATCACCTATTACAGGGTTATCAGGATTACTACTAATATCTAAAACTGGGGCGAAGTTCATATTCAGACCAAAAGATTTCAATTGCTCACCAACAATATTGCCAAGCTCATAGGAAAGATAGCTGATATTTAACCTACCAATAACTTCACTAGAAGGAATCTTTAGAAATTCCCCTGGTAGGCGTGAAACCCGTCCACCCTCTTCATCAATTGCCAAAAAAAGCGGTATTTCATTTGTTAAATTTGTTTCTTTTAAAGAATTAATTAGAGAAATCATCTGGTTTGTGTCTTTAATATTTCTTTGAAATAGGATAAACCCGCTTATATGATATTCTTCGATGAACTTTTTTGTATTTAAATCATTATCGTATCCCTCAATTCCGACTATGACTAACTGTCCAACCTTTTCCTCCAGACTCATATTGCTTATTTCTTCCAAAATAGGGTCCGAAATAGGCTCAGGGTCCACATTTTTGTAATCAACATCAGGAAATTGTTGTCCGGGTTTGGCTGGTAGCAACGGGATATTTCCATCATTTTTGCCGTCCAAGAATAAAATGGCCAAATAAATTACTCCGACTATCACTAAAATAAAAAATACAAAAAACAAAGTTTTTTTGAGCATTTTATAGCATCCTTTTGTTGTTTTCCTCTTTTTCTATTTCCTTTTGTGTATTATAGAATATATATCTTTAAACTATATTTCTTCAAAAAGTATTTCAAATCTTATTATTCCTTGTTTTATAATGATAGTTTTATAATAAATGAAGTTTATTCCTTAGAATCACTACCAAATAAGATAAAGGCTGAATAATTTGAATAGGAATCTTGTACTTCCCCAAAAGAGACATTAATATTTTGGAAAACTATTTTTAATTTATAACCGTTAGCGACCTTCTCCAAAGTCATTTCTTCAGGATCAAGTAAGCGTTCGCCAGCGCTGCTATTTTTAGACAGTTTTTGGGTAAATTCAGAAATCTCTACTGATGCCAGTTCAGTACCCAAAGCATCTCTAACAGCTATTTTCGTCTCTTGATTTGATAATTGCTCGATTTGTAGTTTATAGTCAACGCCGTCAATGTTAAATTGGTACGAACGAGAAGGTTCTTCTTTTAACAGATAACTTCCAAATTGAAGATTAAAGCAAACGGTATAACCAGAGATATCTATAGGCTTTTCACCATCAATATTAGCAAAGAAATAATCGATCTTTCCCCAATCAGGATAAGTAGGTTTAAAACCCAAAACCCGTTCCATGTCTGTATAAATATGGAAGTCATCCGGTAGCCACTCAATATATTTCAAAGAGCTATGCCGGTCCAAATAAATAAGTATGTTAGTAGCTTCGATCTTAGTATACTCTGACGCTTCTTCCTTAGGATTTAGTTTTCCATCAATTAAAATACCTTCAGTCTGAAGGATTTTTTCGACTCTATTGATCTGGCTAGTGCGGGAAACTGTAAAAGCATCTACCGGTGGAATGATCGAAAAAATTGCGAACCCTGCCACAAGTAATGCTATCAAACTATTTTTGCCTACAGGTTTGATACTCAGGATTATCCCGCTTATAATAGAGAATATGCCAAACAGAGCCACATAATATCTGGCCTCTGTTATTCCGTAAACATTTAGACGAATCCCAACGGAAATAAGCTGCATTATAACTATAGGAATGAGTGCCTTTGGAAAAATCCTGCAATACCAAAAGGCAAAACGGTTTGGCAATAAACTGGCGAGCACATATAAAACTATGCCGGCAGCAGAATATACCAAAACCATAGGTCCTAGCTGTCCTGAAGGCCAGTGTAAAGTGATAAGAATTTTGACAAAATAGACCAGTAAGACAAGAGTATAGACTGCGACTAGGGGAATTAAAATATAGGACACAAGGATGTCTAAGAATTTTGGATAAGTCCGGGCTTTATCTATGTATTTCAAATCAAGTTCTTCTTGTGAATTAAATTTCGGCAGTAATGATAAATAGTAAAGGGGAGCAAACATTACCCATATTAAACTCAGAGTATAGAGATAAGCATTATAGTCTACATCAAACAATAAAATATCAACTGTCGCTATTATTGCGCCAATTCCGGCAGATAGAACAGCTGAGTACAATATAGAGGTAAATACCGATTTAAAATGAATCAAAGCTACCTCATTAAAGTCTGTTGTATTTTTGACACTAGGAATCCATAAAACAGCACACAGCATGGCGAAAACTGCCACCAGGGTCCTAACGCTTATCTCCGCGCTTAATTCGGGTACCGGCCATAATATTAGCCAATAGCCTACTATCAAAAGAGTGGATAAAGCATAAAGCGCCGGCTTTTTTGCAGTAATCTCGGAAAATCTTTCTACACAAAATTGAACTAACATTCCGATAAAAGCACCAACCCAAAAAGTATACATTAATTTTTCTGCCATTAACGGCGGTGAATTTTCTAGAGAAATCATATACCATATTAGGCCAGTAGCTCCTATTAAACAGACAGAAGTTAGCGGAAAGCGCCAAATAGCTTTGGATATTCGTTGAGGCAAAATTTTAACTGTCTGCTTCCAATTTTTCATCACGTCCTTAACCCCTTTTCACCGCAAACTTTTATTTTATAAATATGTTAAAATTTAATTATTAATCTAACTTTACACGGTGGCTTCCCATCTGTCAAAAGTTTTGAAGAGGAGTGGTTACAAAGCTATGAAATCCAGAAAACAGGTTATAGTAATTGGTGGCGGTGCCTCCGGAATTCTCGCGGCAATAACAGCCGCTCGACACGGCGCCAAAGTTACCATCCTTGAAAGAAACCCAAGAATAGGTAAAAAAATACTGGCCACCGGCAATGGAAGATGTAATTACACCAATATAAATACCAATGTCAGTTGTTACCAAGGAACAAACCCACGCTTTGCCTACAGCGCTTTGGCCCATTTTTCTGTGCAAGATACTATAGATTTTTTCGAAAAATTGGGTATCATCCCTAAAATTGAGGACCTAGGTAAAGTCTTTCCAAGATCTGAGCAAGCTTCTAGTGTACTTGATGTGCTTAGATATGAGTTGCAAGAATTAAAAGTTAATATTCTTTGCGACTCCTACGTTAGATTAATTAAACCCCATGAAAATAGTTTAGTGGTAATCTTAGAAAATGGTGCGGAGTTTAAAGCTGATAGTGTTGTTCTTGCTGCCGGGGGCAAAGCCATGCCTTCCAGCGGTTCGGATGGTAATGCATATCAGTTGGCCGTCCAGTTAGGTCATACCCTTATCCCTCCGTTTCCGGCGTTAGTTCAACTCAAACTTGAAGGTGCTTTTTTTAAGCAAATCGAAGGAGTAAAATTCGTAGGCACAGCGGAATTATTGGATAGAAATAAAAGTTTGATGGTGGAGCGAGGAGATATACTATTTGCAAATTACGGGGTATCCGGACCTCCGATTTTGCAAATTAGTAGGAAAGCCGGCGAGCTATTACAACAGGGTAAAGAAGCTATTTTAAAAATAAAAATGATAGATACCATGTCCCAAGAGGAATTGCGCGAGCTTTTAAACAGAAGGTTCAAAAACAGTGGTCGCAAAAGTTTAGAGTTTAGCCTCGTAGGGCTAATTAATAAAAGGCTAATCCCCGTCTTGCTGAAGCAAGCAGGGTTTGAAAATATAAAATGTGCTGCAAACAGTATTACAGCACAACAAAGAGAACAACTACTAAATATTCTCCAGGACTGGCGTTTTACCATAAGGGGTACCAAGAGCTGGCCAAGTGCACAGGTTACAGCAGGTGGAATTGCTACTGACCAAATAAATCCCAATACCATGGAATCCAAAGTCGTAAAAGGATTATTTTTCGCCGGCGAAATTATTGATATTGATGGCCTATGTGGAGGATTCAACTTGCAATGGGCTTGGTCTTCCGGTTATGTCGCCGGCTTGAATGCAGCAATCAACTAAAATTTTAAACTAATATTTTAGTCAAATGCTAAACCTAGGTAGCCAGAGTCCTTCACACTCAGTGCTAGATCTTTGTCATTACACCTAAGCATCCCAAATGGTCTAACTACACTTTTTCCGGGCTGATCGATAAAGTCTGGAGTCCTTAGTACATATTCAACGGACGGTATTAAAGTTACTATTTTTTTTAGCACAGAAGGCAGATAATATTCAGGAACCAAGATCTCTTTTAATACGATTTTAGATGAATTTGCCCTTTCTACGGCAACACAACCATAGGCGTTTGCCAAATCTACCATATAGATGTCAGCCCCCGATACTTGAGCTAACCTCTTTTGATATAATATATCTTCATAGAGATAAGAAACATGAAAATTTCTTTCTAAGAGCTTTTCACGCCTAGAGTTATACTCCTCCGGCGATGCGGGTACAATACTACACTCGTAATCAGAATTGGGGGTCGGAGCATTAGCAAAATCCGATGTGAAAACACTTTCTCTAAGATAAAAAATGGCTCTATAGCCAAGTTTATAATAAAAACCGAATAGATTTTTGGAAGCAGGAACAAGCAGCGAAAAATGTGTATCTTGCTTGGCTAAAAAGTCATTGCAATAATTAATTAACTTTGTGGCAAAACCATACCCCTGGTATTCCGGGGCGGTAGCAATTCCATAAAACATTGCCGCTTTCAGTTTGTTATTGTCCGGGGTTGTAAGATATAGCGGAATCATAGTTAACATTGATGCCAAGTTATTGTCTTTAAACAATAACATTGTTTGGTCTGCTTGATATCTATATCTGTAATAGAAGTCTATGTAGCTATCCTCATCGCCAAAACTCCTTTTCCACAGAATCTTTTGTTTTTCAATTTCATTTTCTTGAGCAAGTCTGATTTCCAGCAAGCCAACCACCATTATCTTTTAATTTATTTACTCTTTATCCTGGATTATGAAGCTACATATATTGCCCTATATTTTTCTACCATTTTGTCGGGTTTATAGGAAAGCTTAGCCTTCCTAAGTCCTTCGTATCCCATATCTTCTTCTCTGTTTATATAAACAATTTCAGGGTATTTTTCGTGAATATAGGCCGCAAATTCCCGGTTTATCATTTGATATGAACCACGAATTCTATTAAAGGCTTTTTCTATATGAATATCATAAGTATCTGAGTTTAATTTTTCCCCGATAGTGTACGCCATGACTTCGCCGTTAACACGTAGAAGCCCACCCTCCAAACCTAGCTCGGTATAATTCTTAAAACAACGCAAAACAGCACATCTTTCTTTCATCAATAAATCATCATCTTTGCAGTTGTTTTCTTTGCACCATTGATCGTTCATTTCCAAGCATTCAGCCAAATTTTCAGCAGTAATAATTTCAAATTGCCAATCCTTGTACTCTCTTTTAAATCTATTGACATGATTCCTTTTAGAGTGCATTTTATTACCTGCCAGACTTACTAGTTTCTCGATAAAATAAAGGTAATCAAAACTATCACGCATTTCTTCAAAGGTAAATTCCCCGGGATATAATTCATTTAAAGTTTTCATATTTTCTACAGATATACCCATCATTTGGAACTGATGTTTGCTTTCAACCGCATCTTGTTTCATTGTTTCTAATACTTTCAGAACATTTCCAGTACCAATGGGGTAGAAATAATAATCAATGTCGTCAAAACAACCCTTTACCAAAAGAAAATCGTTTACCTCTGCCACTCGGTAGTTGTATAGTCCGGACCAGGCAAAGATATTAGTAAAATTTAGGTGGCAAGCTCTTGAATCTGCAGCTTTAAGAAAAGGATCAATCCAGGTCTTATCAGATATCTCCACCTGCTTAAAGTTAATCAACTTACTTTCCTCCAGTTTTTAAAACAGTATTAAAAACAATATTTAAAGCTAAGTAATAAATTGAAATACTTAGAAAATAAAGCCAGTGTTTAGAAATTCTTCAAACACCGGCACATAACTCGAAAAATAGTTAAATTAGAGCATAGTATTTAAAGTCTTGGCAACCTCTTGTAAGAACTGCTCGGTATTGACAGCCTTCTTATTAGGTAGTGTGGAAATAGCCACCAGATCTTTTGTCATAATTCCGGCTTCTATGGTTTTAATAGAAGCCTGCTCCAGTTTGTCGGCAAATTCTACTAAATCCTGCAAACCATCGAGTTCGCCTCTTTTTCTTAAAGCACCGGTCCACGCAAAAATAGTTGCCATAGAATTTGTTGAAGTTTCCTCTCCTTGCAAATGTCGGTAATAATGTCTGGTAACCGTACCGTGAGCCGCTTCATACTCGAAACTACCATCCGGTGAGACTAAGACTGAAGTCATCATAGCCAAGCTACCGAACGCAGCTGCTATCATATCGGACATTACATCGCCGTCATAATTTTTACAAGCCCAAATAAAACCACCTTCGGAACGCATAACCCGTGCCACTGCATCATCTATCAATGTATAGAAATATTCTATATTAGTTTCTTCAAATCTCTGCTTATATTCGTTTTCATAAATTTCCTGGAAAATATCTTTGAAGGTATGGTCATACTGTTTAGATATCGTATCCTTCGTCGCAAACCAAAGATCTTGCTTCAGTTCCAATGCATAGTTGAAACAAGAACGAGCAAAACTTGCGATGGAACTGTTTAGATTATGCATTCCAAGCAAAACACCTTTATCTTTGAATTCATGAATTATTTGGCGAGACTGCTCTCCTTTTTCGTTAGTAAAAACTAATTCTGCCTTACCCGGTTCATTCACTATATATTCAACATCTTTGTAAATATCACCATATGCATGGCGAGCAATAGTAATCGGTTTTTGCCAGGATGGAACTAAAGCCTGAATTCCCTTAACGATTATGGGAGTGCGAAAAACGGTCCCATCGAGAATAGCACGAATAGTACCATTCGGGCTTTTCCACATCTGTTTGAGATTATACTCTTCTACCCTCTGGGCATTTGGAGTGATGGTCGCACATTTTACAGCGACTCCGTATTTTTTATTAGCATTTGCTGCCTCTATGGTAACTTGGTCTTCGGTCTTATCCCTATTGACCAAGCCAAGATCATAGTATTCTGTCTTCAAATCAATGTACGGCAATAGCAATATTTCTTTAATAGATTTCCAGATAATTCTGGTCATCTCATCTCCATCCATTTCAACTAAAGGTACATTCATTTTAATTTTTTGCATTGCTTCTCCTCCTATATCAATAATTGCCCTAGTCTAGTATTATACACTAAATAGCTTATTTGTTTAAGAGCATAATTAGCTGTATTAAATATACAATAGCCTAAAAGCAATCCCTAACAGCTATTTTGCTTCATCCCTTAATCTTCCCAATTCTTCAACGGAAAATAAATATTCTTCGTTACAAAAATGACACAAAGCTTTGGCCTGGCCATCCTTTTCTATTATATCCGCAATCTCATTTTTCCCTAAGCTTATTAAAGCACTGGCCAGACGTTCCTTAGAACACCGACACTTATAACTAATAGGGATTCTTTCTAAAATCTGCAAATCTTCAGTGCCAAGAATTTCAGTAAGTATTCGTTCCGGCTTATAACCTTCCTGAATCATTGTTGAAACAGGTTTTATAATTTGTAAACGATCTTCAATTTTAGAGATAACTCGGTCGTCCGCTCCGGGAAGCACCTGTATAATAAAGCCGCCAGCCGCTTGAACTGTATTATCGGGGTTAACCAAAACACCTAAGCCTACCGATGAAGGTATTTGCTCCGAATTAGCCAGATAATAAGTAAAGTCTTCGGCAATCTCCCCTGAAACGAGCGGAACCTGCCCTGTAAAAAAATCTCTCAAACCAATGTCTTTAACGACAGATAAAGTGCCGTTAGAGCCCACTGCACCGCTTACATCCAGTTTGCCTTTATCATTTAGCTCTAAATGGGTTTGGGGATTAGAAACATAACCCCGAGCTTCTCCTTTGGCATTAGCATCTACGACAATAGCCCCTAGCGGCCCATCCCCTTCTATCTTGATAGTTAATCTTTCCTCACCTTTAAGCATAGCGCCCAGCATCAAGCCGGCAGTCAGGGTGCGACCCAAAGCAGCCGTTGCTGTTGGCCACATATGATGGCGCCGCTGTGCTTCACTGACTGTTTCAGTCGTCAATGCGGCATAAGCTCTAATCTGACCATTATAAGCAAGCGATTTAACTAAATAGTCACTCATCCTTTAACTCCTTTACTTTATATCTTCTGGAATTTCTTCCAATCTATTTTCAAGCAAACTAGGGTTCTCTAAGTATTTTCTGACAAGCTTCAGGGAGTTAGCCAGATAAAAGCCGTCACATATGCGTTCGTCTATAGTATACCCTATTTCACAACAATTTCTAATTACAACCTTGTCATTTTCAACCACTGGCATTTTTTTTACTTTGCCTAAAGCTACAAATATACCTGTAGTCCCAAAGTCATAAAGATGATGATAAATGTAATCCAATTTAATGGATTTTAAATAGGTGAAAAATAAGGAGGTATGGAAAGGGCTAATCTCTATTATACTCTTCGGCAATAAGTTAAAATTGTCTAAACTTTTCAATACACCCATCAGAAATTTTTTAATAAATACAGGCAAAGACATAATCATCTCAGCCAACTTATCAACAGCATTCGATTCTTCTGTTTTTCTACTATTGGCTATAGTTTGGTTTATAATCTCTGCAATATCAAAAATGTTTTCATGCCCTTTAAACGCAAACTTGACGGTAGTTTCTTCTCCATCGTCCTGTAGTAATCGTTTAACCGCCATCGAAATATATATACCGTTTCGAGCATAAATCTGGTTATTCATTACAAATCTATTTAATTGGGGGCGTTCGGCAATAACTCGTACATAAATCGCAATAAAAAGATGAAGATAGCTTAATGTTGTAGCATTTTCTTGCTGCTGCTCACGTCTTTCCTTTAGATAAGCATCAATCTTATCTGTGACAACTAACTGACGGGCAAAAATTTGCGCATCACTTCTTCTGGTCATAATATAAGGAATAATTTTAAAGAATGGACTAATAGTTTTTAAAAGCCTGCCGTCACATCTCTTCATGTTTTACTCCTCTTTTGGTAATTCTTAGACTATTTATTACTTAAATATTAGATAAAAATACATCAAAGTACAAGAGCAAAAAGGCTTTTTGATAATACTTTTTTGTGATAATAAAAAAATGACTGCTCAAAATAGAGTCAGCCATTTTACTAAATAAATACTTAATACAGCTAAAGACAAAGGTAATCCTACATATATATAAATGATCTTTTTTAAAATATAACTTGCAATTAGGTATTTGGCCGGTATCTCCTTTTACCGCCAAATATAGCATTAACAACTACCAACAAAACAATAGCACCGAGTAAAGCCACCAAGAAGCTCCAAATATTAAACCCAGTTATGCCGGTTCCGCCAAAAATACTTACAACCCAACCACCGATAAAAGCTCCAATAATTCCGACTACTATATTTAGTCCTACACCCATGTTTGCGTCGTTGCCGGTAATCTTACTGGCAATCCAACCAGCAAGTCCACCGAGGATAATCCAGCCAATAATCCCCATCGCATCCAAGGTTTTTTCCCTCCTTTACGATATTTAAATTGTACAAAAATATCGTTCTCTATTATCATTTCCAAAACGCAATATAATTTTCTGTTAAATTAAGTAAACATATATTTTTTATACTAAATTAAATCTCCGCCGTTTTAGAAGAAGTTTTAGGTAAAAAAATTGTAAATTCCGATCCCTCTTCACTCTTACTTCTAACTCTAATCTTACCGCCATGCCCTAAAACAATTATTTTAGCAATAGCCAACCCGAGCCCATGGCCGCCTTTTTCCTTAGTCCTTGACTGTTCGGCACGATAGAACCTATCAAAGATATGGTTCAACTCTTCTTTGGAAATTCCGATTCCACTATCCTCAACAGTTATTACCAAGTAGTCCTGATCTTCATTTAAGCCGATCCTGATTTCTTTATCTGTAGGAGTATATTTTATAGCATTGTCAATAAAAATTCTTATTGCCTGCTTAATTCTATTTCTATCGGCAAATACGGTCTGTTCTGTGTCACAAACAAAACTGATCTGATGACGACTATCAATCATCGTTGTCTCTTTAACAATTTCCTGTAACAATTCAGTCAGGCTAAACTCTTCTTTTTGCAGAACAAAATTATCCTTATCGTGTCTGGCTAAAAATAATAGTTTGTCAATCAACTCCCTCATATTTTCAGCTTCATTTTTTATAGCATCGATAGATTCCTGAAGAACTTCTCGGTCATTTTTTCCCCAACGATCCAGCATATCCGTATAACCTTGAATTACAGCTATCGGCGTCCGCAATTCGTGCGAAGCGTCGGATACGAATTGTTTTTGCCGATTGTAATGATCCTCTAGCCTATTCATCATTTCATTAAAAGTTAAGGCCAGTTCTTTAAGTTCATCCTGAGAACCACTTACATTAAGCCTTAAATTCAGGTTTTTCGCAGAAATATCCTTTACCGTTTTGGTCATCTCTTTTAGGGGTTGAAAAAAGCCTCTACCTATAAAAACAATGGATATTGCTGAAAAAAGAGTCACCACAGCCAAAACAATCAGCGTGATTTTAGAGAGCAAGATTATGTCTGCAATCTCTCGCTGAATATCAGAATAAAAGGCCACCCTTACTGGATACCCATTAATCACGCTACCTTTGTCTAAAATAAGATAGAATTCATTTTCCGTTCTTTTAAAGCCGACAGTATGCTTATATTCAAAAACATTTACATCCTGTTCGCTGGCAAAAAGCAACTTCTTATTATAGTCATAAACGAACACCGGAACGTTATATTCTTCCGAAAACTCTTTAAGTTCAGTGTAACCTACTTGTTTATCCTTCAGAACACCCGTAAGTAGGTTTGAATTAACAGAAACAACAGCATGAATTTTAAACAGAGCAAAAACCAAAAGAATACTAATACCGATCAAAATAATTGCTCTTAAGAAAACTAGCAGATAATTTAAAGATAATCTAAAGCTGATCGAAAACTTTAGTTTATCCTTAATAAGTTTATGTAGAAAGCCTAGTATATCAACTGGTAAACGAAGAATATTCAAGATATTAGTTTTATTTTTCATTTTCTTTAAACATATACCCTACCCCTCGTATGGTATGGATAAATTGATCCCCATATTTTTGGTCAATTTTATTTCGCAGATATCTAATATAGACATCGGTGACGTTTGTATCGCCAAAATAATCATATCCCCAAACATGCTCCAAGATCTTGTCCCTGGATAACACTATCCCTTTATTCTCCATTAAATATTTTAATAGCTCAAATTCTTTTTTGGATAAGCTTATCTCCTCTCCAGCATAAGTGACACTATATTCGTCAACATTCAATGCTAATTTACCTACCTTCAAAATATGAGGATTATCAGCTTCTTGTTTGCTCTTTCTTTTTAAGACCACTCGTATTCTGGCAAGCAATTCCTCAATGGCAAAAGGCTTTGTTAGATAATCATCCGCGCCACTATCCAGACCCATTACCTTATCTGACACGTCGTCTTTAGCCGTGAGCATAATAATAGGAACATCCGATTCTTTACGTACCCTGCGGCACACCTCTATTCCGCTTAATTCAGGAAGCATTAGATCAAGAATAATTAAATCTATGTCGCCTGCAACTGCTTTTTCATAACCTGTTCTTCCGTCATAGGCTAATTCTACCGCATAACCTTCGTGCTTTAATTCTAACTCCAGAAATCTGGCGATTTTTGTTTCATCTTCTATAATAAGAATTTTGGTCTTCATTGATAACCTCCGTAAATCACTATCCCAAATTCAATTATAAACTTAAATGAACCTGTGGACAACACAGGTTCATGGAGCTCTAGTCAGTACAGATTATTCTACCGTAATTTCATTATACTTTTGGTCTTTACTTTCTTCGTTTTTTACAACAGATTCTTGAACGTCAGGATTTTTTTCTTGGGCTTTATCAGTTGTGTTTCTGACCTTATTGCTGATTTCATCCACTATCTCATTAATGTTGACATCCTTACCCTCTTCTTTGCGGATTCTGATTTTATAACCCAAAAGATATAAAGCCACAAAAAGAACCAAATAAAGCCAAAACAGTGGTATGGTAACTAGTAAGGCGATTATCAGAACCAGTAAAGAAATATTCAAAATTGTGTTACCATCTTTTTCAATTATAAACCTGGTCTTAGTACTCTTATGGAAAACTTTCTTAGCTTTTTCCTGATGAGAAGATTTGGCTTTAAACTTAAATTTGTTATTTGTGTTTATGCCCTGTTTTTTTTCAAATTCAATAATTGCTTCTACTATATCACCCTGATGTTTTTCCAGCAGTTCTTTGGCTTCCTGGTAACTGCAGTTTGTTCTTTTTCTCATCTCGTCAATCAATTCAATACTAATTGTCATATCTCGATCAACTCCTAATCCTTTTTTTGTTCCTGAGTTTATTTTATCCCGCATTTATTAGATCCCTGTTAACAGAAAATTAGAGTTTGATTAAAATCACATTAAAGGAGCAAATACACGTAGCACAGAACCGATTATTTTATTGTACCATTTCATACTCCGAATTTCTTCGAGAGTAATATATTTACACATCCTTGTTATCTCATAAAAATCTTCTTTTAAATCAAGAATAGAAGTAGTTTTATACATCCAGACTCCGCATTCAAAATGCAAATATAGACTGCGGTAATCCATATTAATAGTCCCGACTATGCCATATTCATCATCAGCTACCAGAGTCTTGGCGTGGATAAAGCCAGGTGCATATTCATATATCTTTACACCGCTTTCAACCAATACTTTATAATTTGAGCGAGTCACCGCGTGTACATACCATTTGTCTGCGATATGAGGAGTAATAATCCTGACATCTACTCCTGCTTTAGCTGCTGAAGTCAGAGCAGTAAGCATTTCATTATTAATAATCAAGTAGGGAGTAGTAATATAAATGTATCTTTTGGCCTTATAAATCAGATTTAAATATACCGTTTCTCCTACTGGCTCTCCGTCCAAAGGGCTGTCAGCAAAAGGTTGGATATAACCATCGCTATTTTTTTGTTGTTTAATATCAGATTCTATTTTAAACCGACTAAAATCTTCATTGATTCCCGAAAGATAATCCCACATTGATAAAAACATCACCGAAAGGCTCCATACCGCTTCCCCTTTGATCATAATGGCAGTATCTTTCCAATGGCCAAATCTTTCTATTTTGTTAATATATTCGTCCGCAAGATTAATACCGCCGGTAAAACCAACCTTGCCGTCGATAACAGCTATTTTTCTATGGTCCCGGTTGTTTAGTTTTGACGATAAAATAGGAACCAAAGGATTAAAGATCCGACACTTAATTCCCAGTTTCTCAAGTTTTTTATCATATCTATAGGGCAAAGTAATTAGACAGCCAAAGTCATCGTAAATTACCCGAACGTCTACTCCTTGCCGCACCTTCTCCACCAAGATATCTAAAATAGAGTTCCACATCTCGCCTTCTGCAACGATAAAGTATTCCAAAAATATATAATGTTCTGCTTTGAGAAGCTCTTCTTTTAGTTTTTCAAATTTTAGCTCACCGGTCGGGAGATATTCGCTATAGCTATTGTAGTACACAGGATAAAAAGAATAGTTATGGATATAGCGAGCTTGGTTGGCAGCATTTTCGTTTTGTAGAGCGATCTCATCTATGATTTGACTGTTCGGAGAAAAGGACTCTACTGTCTTATATTCTATAAGACTCATTTTATTTTTGGTTCTTTTACTTAGCTTATTGCCACCGAAGAAGATATAAAATAACCCGCCGAAAATCGGGAAAATAAGAACCGGTATTATCCAACCAATTTTGTATGCGGGATTTGTCTTATTATTAATAATTATTAAAACTACAATTAAGCTAAGGACAATATTACTACCGTAAAATAAGGTAAAATAATTTCTAAATTCTATAATCGCAGCTATTAAAATAAACAGTTGTAATGCAAGAGCCAGAACACTAAAAACAATACGATGAAAAATAAATTTTCTAAAATACTTTACATTTTTCATATCATATACCTTAAATAATAATTTTAAGAACTTCTTCAGAATATTTTTTACCCGCTATTACCCAAAGCAAGTTTTTCATAATGTTTATACAGGGAATGAAACTTGCCACTATAATTCTTTTTCCAGGGCTTCTTCTTACCACAGAAGTGGAGGATTACAGTATTGTATATGACAAAATCCATATCACATTTACCGTTAGTTCTGAGTTTATAATAATTATAATATCTTGCATCATAATTATACAGTTTTTCATCTATTGTTTTAATACTATCTGAATAAAGAGCATTCATTATATCCTGGTCAGGCATAATTAATTTTGCTTTATTCTTCTCTACGAAATCAAAAATCTCCTCGTCTTTAACAACTTTTCTTTGTAATTCTAAATTCATTAATAGTACGCCCGAATTATAGTAGGCTTTAATTTCATAAGGTTTCAATCTTATTTTATTAACCCCTTTGACCGATATCAAATCGTGATAAGCAGCGGCATAAAGATAACCTTCCATGTCAAGTTCATATAGCTCCTGGATAGGATTGATAACCAAAGTATCCGGGTCTAAATACAGAATACGATCTAAGGTTCGAGGTAAAAATTTAAAAGCTAATAAACGGTAATACATTTCTTTTGTATAATGCAGAATAACAGGAGCATTTTGGAAATAATGATCAGCAATACATATTATTCGCAAACTCTGATTGTGGACACTTATATAGAATTCCAAATCGCATAACTCTTCGTCCGTCAAACTGGAGTGTATAAGGTATATCGTAAATTTCTGGTCCGGATTGTTTAAAAACAGGGATTTCAGCATGATTTTTAGGGGCTTAATATAATTAGAGTCTAGAGTTACAAGTATATTCATAAAATGCTAATCCAATCCTTTCGATATATAAAATATTGACACTACTACTGTATGATATAGTAAAAAAGTCGGTTTATCAACCGACCTTAATCACTCTAAACCAGCATGCCTGGGCTTTCGAAGCTTGTTTTTGTATTGTATTATACTATTTCCTCTCATTAATTACTTGAAGTTTCTCTGATTAACTTTAGAGATTTCTATCATTAAGTCTTCAGATTCAATTTCTAACCATTGTTCGAAAGAAAAATGGTTTTGTTGAAGAATATACACCTTTTATTTATAACGCCCTTTCTAGCTGTTTTTCCTGCCAAAGATCATCTGCCACCGCTGCCCAGTTTTCAGCAGCCTTTTTACATTTAGCACTCAAGACCAATACGTCCTCAGGTTTCTGTAGATCAGTCGACTGGGCTCCAGATTTTTGGACCATTTTAGCCAGACAGCCGTAATTATCCAGCAGTGGACATGGACGCAAATGATTGCTATTAAACGGTTGGTTAGCTTGATATTGCTTGAACAACGGTGACTGTAACGCATCCAACAAAGTCTTATTATATATATTACTGTCAGAATAGTGGATAAAAGCACAGGGTTCAATATCTCCATTGGCGTTAATATGCAAATAACGTCGGCCGCCGGCAATACAGCCTTCGACGTACTCACCGTCATTCCAGAAGTCCATGGTAAAAATTGGTTTTGACTCCCTAAATGCTCGAATTTGCCGGTACATAAATTTACGCTGTTCGGCTGATACCATCAATTCAGGAACCGCATCCACTCCTACCGGCATATAGGTGAAAAACCAAGCAAATTTTGCGCCTTTGTCAATCATCTCATCTATAAATTGCTCACTACCTATAACTTCAGTATTTTGACTGGTGTAACAGCAGGAAATACCGAAAGGCAATTTTCTTGCCTTCAAAATCTCCATAGCGTTAAGTACTGATTGATAAGAGCCTTTACCCCGTCGCCTATCCGTGTCTTGTTCGAATCCTTCAACGCTGATTGCCGGAACAAAATTTTGGATTTCTAACATCCCATCTGCAAAATTTTCGTCAATCAATACGCCATTTGTAAAAGCAAGAAAGACACAATCATCATGTTTTTTTCCCAGTTTAATAATGTCCTTCTTGCGAACCAAAGGCTCGCCGCCAGAATAAAGGTAAAAATAAACTCCCAGCTCTTTGCCCTGGGTTATAATTTTATCAAGGGTAGCAAAATCCATATTTAGATTTCTGGGATAATCCGCTGCCCAGCAACCAACACAACGGAGATTACAACTAGTGGTAGGATCGAATAAAATAGCCCAGGGGATATTACAGTCGTATTTTTCGCGCATTTTTTGCTGACGTTTTCCCCCAAGGAAAGTGGCATTCAGTAAAAAGTTTACAAAAAGCTTTTTACGAACCCCGTCATCAATATCTGTCCATAGGCTCTTGATAAGCTTATTCCAGTTATTATTCGGGTCGCTTAAATGCTTTCGAACTACTTTGGCTTGAAACCCAATATATTTGTCTTCCTTATCAATTTTAATCAGCCAGTTTAGTATTTTTTCTATATTTGTATCCGGGTCAGAGTCCAGATACTCCAAAACTTTTTTAAGACCGAGTGATGTAAGATGATCCTTCCAACTTAATTCTGTCATTAAAAGCACCCCTTTCCACTCTAAAAAACCTCTCCAACTCCTATTTTATAAGGCTTTCTGATTCTTTTCCTTAGACAAAATCCTAAAATGTCCAAAAACACGACAACTATTAATTCTGTCATATTTTTGGACATTTTTATAATTTGTCTATAGGAGCTTTACTCCAATTTTGTTATATTAAATAGGTAGTAGCTGAAAGGGGTTGTTCTATGGTAGTCGGCAGAAAGATAGCTTATACAGCTATCGAATTAGCGGTTAATAAGGGGCTCCAAGATATTCATGAAAACTTACATCGCGGGGTACGAAATCTTGTAGATTTAGGCTCAATCTTCGCTAAAGGAAATTCTCAACAAGATTTTTTTCGGAGCCTTAAAAATATTTTTAAGAATAAGAAAAGCCCTTATTATGATATTGTAAATCACCTCGTCCATAATGTAGACCTTAGAATTATAAAGACATGCGGAATAAATCTAGGATATAATAGCTGGACCTATGGCGCTGAAAAAATCCGCAAATTTAATAAAATCACTACAGGTAACATTCCTTGGTTTATTGTTTTTGATTTTCGGCAAAAAAAAGAAATAATCCTTACTCCGCAAGAAATCTCCAATATTCTGACTACCGGTAAAGATATCGGGATTTATTGTGGAATCTTCTTTGTTCATAAAAAATTTTATCTAGAAACATTAATCCCTACTCTAAGTAGACATAGAGACAATATTTTTTTGCTTTTCATTCCTGCCAAATTAATAACAGCCCATCTAGTTGAAAGTATTGCTCAGGCAACTAATATCATCATAGTGCTTGAAACGAACACAATAAATGATAATAAACAAAACAAAAGTGCAGCTGAGCTATTATTTAGTAAAAAATGCTTGTATAGCGCTTACACTTATTATGATGACAACAACATAGATTATATCATGGCAGATTCCTACGCCAAACAAATAGAAGCACTTAAATGTCCTTTTGCCTTTCTGATAAGAGAGAATCTACGCATATTACGAAATGCAAAACAGTTCGAAGAATTTATTAAACAGTCCAGGGCCCTTAAATCCAACCATCTTTTCTTAATTGACTTCTATCAAGATTTATCTTATGTTAATCAAAAAATTTCTGCCAAAAATCCCTTTTTAGCAATAAAACCGGACGGCACGATAGCCTTCAATTGTATGGATGGATTGCGTAAGGAATTAAATATCAAATCAAGCAGTTTACCGGATATTCTGAAATATATAGATTTTTAAATTTTTAGTACAATGGTAGCTATTTTTTCACAAGCGTTTTTTATTAATTTTACAAATTCTTCGGACGCTACTTTGTCTCCCTGAAGTAGCCATCTACAAATAGCAGCTCTTATAGCATCTGCTAAGAAAGTGGCATAGAAGTCCCGATTAGGATCTTCCTTGAATATCTCGTTAAACTGAATAATAAAAATTGAATAAAGAACCTCTACAAAATAGTCGTAAAAAGAATTTTGCCCGGTTACCTGCAGAGCATTTCTATAAAATTCTCTATTCTCATAAAAAAATTCACATATCCTTCCTAATAATTCCCAGTTGGGCTCATCAAGGTAATCCCGAATATCTGCAAAAAATTCCGTATAAAAGATCCAATTTACTAAGTCATACTTATCTTTAAAATGATAATAAAAGCTTTGGCGGTTCATATTACATCGTTTAACTATATCTTTAATTCTGATTTTTTCCAGCGGGAGCTCAGACATTGCCTCCTTCATTGCTTGAGCCAAAGCTCTCTTTGTTAATTGTGAATCAGGCATTTGGACATCTCCCCCCTATCACGTCTCTTTATTAGAGCCATGAAAATATTAAGCTAGATGCCAAATAAAGGCTAAAGCATAATGCTAAAGACATCAACTAAGTATAACTACGGTCAATAGTAATAACAGAATGGTAGTTTTCGTTTATTTGGTAGATTTTAGCTGAAATTAGTTCAACCAGTTCTTTTTCGCTATATTCGAAATCAAAAGGCACTGCCACATCAAAAATTAATTTGCAATGACTAACACCCCATGCTACCCGAAAATCGTGCATGTCTAAATGCGGAGAAATTTGATTTATTATTTTTTCTACCTTGTTCTTCAATTTGTTGGTTCTTTCATCATCAATAACTACTGGATCCAGGTGGATAACTAAATGGATTTTATCTTCTTTTAAAAAATCCCGTTCAATATTATCTATGATATCATGGCTTACCATAATATCCTGATCCGCCGACACCTCACAATGTACGGATGCATAGCATTTTCCTTTTCCATAACTATGTACGGTAAGATCATGAATACCCAAAATATCGTCATAACTAAGAATCTTTTTAGAAATTTTATTTACCAATTCTTTAGTCGGGGCTTCTCCAAGCAAGGGATTAATTGTTTCCATGACCAGTTTTACGCCGGATATCAAAATTAGAAAAGCTATCAACAGACCAATATACCCATCTAGATTAAAACCAGTCCAATTTGTAATTATTATTCCGAGTAAAACACCTAGAGTAGCGAGCATATCATTGCGACTGTCAACGGATGTAGCTATTAATGCAGGCGAATCAATAATCTTCGCTATATTTTTGTAAAACTGTGATTGCCAAAATTTAATTAGGATCGAAATTACGAGGACAAGGACTGTTACTGTATTAAAGATTATTGTTTCAGGGCTAATAATCTTTTCTATTGACCTGATAATAAGTTCAAAGCCTAAAATAACAATTATAAAAGAGACAATTAGACTTGAGATATACTCCGCCCGAGCATGGCCAAAAGGATGCTCGGCATCTGCCGGCTTACCTGAAATTTTAAACCCTACTAAAGTAACTATAGAAGCCCCTGAATCGGAAAGATTATTCATAGCATCAGCGACAATAGAAATACTATTGGCAATCAACCCTACAACTAATTTGATTATAAAAAGCAATACATTAGTTGCTATGCCAACAATACTGGCAAATACCCCGTACCGTTCTCTTAATCTAGCCTTTCCGGTTTTTCTACTATTGCTCTTAACAAATAACTTTATAAGTAAATTAGTCACCTTTCACCTCTATAGCATATATTTTGCAAGCATATTCTTTTAGTTTATAAACTATTATAACATGTCCTTTGTTAAATCTTTAGAAGACACTCCTATATGTTCTTTAAAGGTTTTTATACATCTTACCATATAATTTTCATTTTATGCCTGACCCATCTAATATAAGAATAAAAAAGGCTCCCTTCCTAGCGACAATTATATTTATTATGCCACCATAGAAAGGAGCTAACACTAAAAAAGAGAGATTATTAACACCATTAAAGATAATATTAGAAGATTTAACTTTTATGAAACACAGGTTTGACTGAAAACATCAAGACCAAACCTACTAAAGAAAAAACAAGACCTAATGTAAAGATTATTTGATAGTTTCCAAATAAATCAAAAATATAACCCCCAATGAATGAGCCCAAAGCAGCTGCGAATGCTTCCGTAAGACCCAAAAAGCCAGTAATAGCACCAAGTGATACTAGTCCGAACATTTCGGCCGATAGAGTAAACCTCAAAACTGCTTGTCCTCCCCAGGAAAAGCCAAACAACAATGCAAAAAGAAAGAGCACTGAGAGGGTTTCAGTAAGTTTAGCACACAGAAATGCCATAATCATAGTTAAGAAAGTTATGAAATAAGCATTTTACTCCACCTTTTGCTGCTGCATACGTATCAGTAGCAATGCTCGCTTTATGAGATAGACCCGGATCTCTGAGGTGAACATGGGCGTCAACTAATCCTGGAGAAATTATCATCCCTGTGCAGTCATAGACAATGTCAGCTTGCATATTGTCAAACTTACCA
>JAAYSI010000257.1 GCA_012524045.1 Peptococcaceae bacterium
CTGGGATGCCAAGGTGTTGTAGTTGAAGCGCCGGAATTGATCAAAGAATATATCGAGGCCGGAGCTTGGGATTACCATGCCTTTGAGGATCTGGAACTTACCGGTGAATGTGTCGTTAAAGGCTATTTTCCGGAGGATGAGCGTTTAGCCGCAAAGATGCTTTCTCTACGGGAAGAGATGATAAACTTACAGCGTTTATTTCCGGAATGGACCTTAGAAAGCAAGTCTTCGTTGCTCAGTGAGCAGGATTGGGCGGATGAATGGAAACGCTACTTTAAACCGATTCGTCTGGGTAAACATTTCCTAATTAAACCTACTTGGGAAAAGGCTCAGACTAGAGATGATGATGTGGTGATTGAAATAGATCCGGGCATGGCCTTTGGTACAGGGACCCATGCGAGTACAGTCCTTTGTTTGGAAGCTCTTGAGGACTATGTCACCGAGGGAGTGGAAGTATTTGATATTGGAACGGGTTCAGGGATTCTTGCGGTCGCTGCCGCTAAGCTTGGTGCTCGCGTGCAAGCGGGAGATATTGATCCGCTTGCTGTAAAAATCGCCAAGGAAAATGTCCGCTTAAATAAGGTTCAAGATCGGGTCCTAGTCCGGGCCGGCAACCTTGGCGAAGTATTCAGTGGACAGGCTGATATTGTGGTTGCTAATATTATCGCCGATGTAATTATAGAGTTAATTCCTCAATTAGCTGACTTAATGAAACCGGACGGTCTTTTCTTAGCTTCTGGAATTATTGAGAACAGGGTGGATGATGTGCTTAGAGAGATTGAGGCTGCCGGTTTCCGTTGTGTCGGGCGAAATGAAGACTCAGGCTGGTGCCTGCTTATAGTTCGAAAATGAGAGCGTAAAATAAAAGTTTAGAAGAAAAAGTGGGAAAACAAAAGGGTGAAAGCTAGTGCACCGTTTTAAAATACAGAGTAAAGATGAGCGGACTTTTTTCGTGACCGGGGAGGAACTGCACCACCTGGTCAAAGTACTACGCTTGCGTCCGGGTGATAAGATAAAAGCTTTTGATAATACGGGTGCGGAATGGCTTGGCATTATAGAATTTATCTCGGAAGATATGGCAAGCTGTCGCATTATTGCGGAAGGATACCCTGAGGTGGAAGCTAAGACCAATGTTTATATCGCAATGGGTTTAGCTAAAGGCGAGAAAATGGAGTGGGTTATTCAAAAAGGAACAGAATTGGGCATGGCCGGCTTTGTGCCGCTACGGACCAGCCGTTCTGTGGTGCAGCTAGATCACAAGAAGGCCGAAAACAGGGTTAAACGTTGGCAGAAAATTGCGTCGGAAGCGGTTAAACAGGCCCGCAGGGTAGTTGAGCCTAAAATATTTCCGGTTGCGGACTGGGCGGAACTTCCTGAGATTTTCCCCGCCAATATGCAGTGGCTTTTACCTTATGAAGAAGAAAAAAATACCTTGTTCAGTAATATCCTACAAGAGTTTGATTCAAACTATCCAATAGGCATACTTATAGGCCCCGAAGGGGGCTTTACACCGGAGGAAGTAGCCAAAACCAAAGAACTCTTAAATGCCCGTAGCGTTTCTTTAGGTCCTCGGATCTTAAGAACGGAAACTGCAGCTTTGGCCGCTTTGGTTATGGTCCTGGCCTTTTTTGGAGAGCTTGGCTAGGTTGGGATTTTAGGGAGTGAGTACCATAGAAACGAAAGCTTTAAAAGCGTGTTTTATTACTTTAGGTTGTAAAGTCAACCAGGCTGAAAGTGAAGCGTTGGCTCAATTGCTTATTCAGCACGGCTATCAAATCGTGGACGAAAGTGCGGAGCCTGATGCCATAATCATAAATACCTGCACGGTGACCGGAACCGGAAGTGGGAAATCGCGGAAGACCATTAGAAAAATTGCCAAAGATCATCCGGACAGTATTGTTGTAGTGATGGGCTGTTATGCGCAGCTTAACCCGGAAGAGGTAGCGGAACTTGAAGGTGTTGACCTAATTGTCGGCACCCAGGAGCGTTTAAAGGTTGTTGATTTTCTTTTGGCCAGAAGGGAACAAACTGTTGCCGCAGTGCCGGATATTTCCTACAGGCCAGTCCAAGCGGTTAAAGCTTTTACGGAGAATACTGTCTATGAAGAGTTGCCGCTGGTCGAAAAGGCAAACAGAGCGAGAGCCATGTTGAAAATCCAAGACGGTTGTAGCCAGTTTTGCACCTACTGTATTATTCCTTATGCCAGGGGACCTTCGCGGAGTAGAGATCCGCACAGTATAATAAGCGAAGCCGAAAAACTGCTTAACTCAGGATATAAGGAAATTGTGTTAACAGGGATACACATAGGGGCTTACGGCAATGACCTAAACCCAAAGATTAATTTGACCGATCTTATTAAGCGTTTGCTTGATTTAAAAAATATCAAGAGGCTGAGGCTTGGTTCAATCGAGCCGCTGGAATTCACCGATGAACTGTTAGAATTGGCCGCCACAAATGATGTTATCTGTCCGCATTTTCATATCCCATTGCAAAGTGGTTCTGATAGGATCTTGGCTAAAATGGAAAGGCCGTATACTACGGCTGAATATGCTGAATTATTGGCTAAAATCCGCCAAAGATTACCGGAAGCAGCTATTGCCGCAGACGTAATGACCGGCTTTCCCGGAGAAACGGAACAGGACCATCAGAAGGCTTTAGAGTTTATCGAAAACTGCAGTTTTGCCGGTATTCATGTTTTTCCTTATTCCCGGCGTAGGGGAACTCCGGCAGCCGACATGCCGAATCAGATACCAAAGAATATTAAAGCAGCCAGAGTCCGGGACATCTTGAAAATCGGGCAAAAAAGCCGACAGAATTATATTGAAAGGTTCCTTGGCAGAAGCATGGAAGTGCTTTTAGAACAGGTTAAACCCGATGAACTAAGAGGGCATACCAGGAATTATCTTGATTTGCGACTTCCGCCGGAATTAAATCCCGGAGACTGGCAAGCC
>JAAYSI010000258.1 GCA_012524045.1 Peptococcaceae bacterium
TGACAGTTTTTTCAACCCCTTCAACAATTAGACTACACTCAATGCCGTAAGTTTTTTCGTAGTTTTTAATATATTTTTTAATTGTTTCTACAATCCCTCCGCTGTCCAGAGCGATAGGCCTAAGATCAAAAATAATTAGTCTAATTTCTTTTAGATTCTCTCTTACAATTAAGTTTAAATCATGTAGTTCTTTTTCTACTTTTTGGTGATCAATAGCTAATAATTTTTCTGTAATTTCCAGCCTGAGAATAATATTAGCTAAGCTTTGGGCAGGTCCATCATGAATTTCTCTAGCAATACGTCGTCGTTCTTCTTCCTGTGCTTTAATTATTTGAAAAGCTATTTCTTTTCTTTGGTCATTACTACAAAGTAGTGTAATTTCCGAAATACCTTCTTTAAGTAAACGAATAGCTATACCTACTTGGTTCATCAGATTTTCTGCCTTTTTAACAGTTCCTTTAAGGTTTATTAGAGAACGCTCGATTTCATCTCTCCGATTGCGTAATTGTATTTCTTTAGCTTGAAGCAGTTGTAACTCAACTTGAGCATCCTTGGCTTCTGTATATATTTCTAGCATTTGCTGTTCGGTATATAATTTAAAATCACGATTCACTTGCATTAGCCTGTATCTAAGTCTTTTTTCCTTTTTGTATTGTTCATCTACTTTATTAATTATGCTAGCTATTTCTGTGCTAAGAAAATCCAACTCTTTTTTTAATCGTTGAATTTCTGCTCGTGTAGTTTCATATATTCCAAAAATCTCTTCTTGACCATTTTCAACTGCTTTTATTGTTGAATCAAAAACATCCAATAAACGATCCATGGAAAGACTCCTTTATCAAATTAAAAATAAAGTTATACTTTATTCCACTTCGACATTCTTTATGATATTTCCTACTAAAATTTTATTATATAACAATATAGTTTCTATTATATATTCAATATTCTACCTTAGTAATTGCCTGATTCAGGAAAAGAAAATATTTCTTAAGTCACAACCATAAAATTTATATTTTTATAATAAAGGATCCATTTAGGGTAAATACAAAAAATAAGCTCCGGGTAAAACCCGGAGTCCCTTATCCATCATGGTCGGGGCGACAGGATTTGAACCTGCGACCTCTTGGTCCCGAACCAAGCACGCTACCAAACTGCGCTACGCCCCGTCGAACAAATTTTATCTTATCAAACACTTTTATTAGTGTCAAGGTAGTTTTTTGAATTACTATTTATAGATACCTTTAATTAGTATATAATACAATATAGAAGACTTGCTTTAATAAGTATGAATTAAATAATAATTATGAATAACTTATTTTGGCTCCTAAAAAGTATAAAGGTGGATAAGAATAGAATATGTTAGTTGGTGAAAAAACCCTTATTAGGCCACTGGAGATTAATGATTTAGACGATCTATATGACTGGTACAATGAAAGTAACTTCACCTATTGGGTCTGCGGAAACTGGCCATTAGCTTCCCTTTTACGCAGAGATTATATCGAAAATAATTTTTACGAGAATGACGATTATCGTTACTCTATTTTGGATATGGATAAAAATTTAATCGGTAGCATAGGTTTTGAACAAGTGAATACTCCTGCTAGATCAGCTAAACTATATATAGGAATCGGTAAATCTGAGTATTGGGGAAAAGGTTATGGTTACGATGCTATGAATACCTTTATTAATTATCTTTTTAATCAGTGGAATTTTAGAAGATTAACCGTAGAAACTTGGGAAAAAAATATTAGGGCAATAAAATGTTATGAAAAACTTGGTTTTGTTATTGAAGGAAAACTACGGCAAGCCTATTATGTTACGGGTAAATATTACGATGCTATTATTATGGGATTATTAAAGTCTGATTTTTACGCAAAGGCTAAAAGCTAATTCTATTTTAATTTGCATTATACGCATTCTTGGTATATTATAAAATTACAAAGAAAATTAATACAATTTATACTCTGGGGAGAGGTGCAATTCCTTACCGGCGGTTAAAGCCCGCGAGCCACATGGCAGATTCGTTGAAATTACGAAGCCGACAGTATAGTCTGGATGGGAAGAGTATATGGTTACTTTTCATTTAACTATATTAGTTATGTTTATTAACCATGTTAGTAATCCATTTATCAGTATGCTTTTTATGCCCAGAGTAAACCTGGGCTTTTTTTGATCTATTTGTTCTAAATTTAAAGGAGATAAGAGTATGGTCTATAATTCCAAAGATATTATGTTTATGCAAAAGGCACTCGAACTAGCTCGCTTTGCTGAGGGGAGAACCAGCCCCAACCCTCTCGTTGGTTGTGTGATAGTCCAGAATAATGAAATTGTTGGAGAAGGCTATCACCAAAGAGCAGGTACACCTCATGCTGAAATCCATGCTTTACTACAGTCCGGAGATAAAGCCAAAGGTTCTACTGTTTATGTTACCTTAGAACCCTGTTCTCATTATGGTCGTACACCACCTTGTACCGATGCTTTAATTAATGCTAAAGTAAAACGAGTTGTAATATCTACGGAAGATCCTAACCCATCAGTCTGTGGAAACGGAATACGCAAACTCCAAGAGGCGGGAATTGATGTCGAAGTAGGGCTTCTTGAGGAAAAAGCAAAGTTAATTAATGCACCTTTTATTAAAGCAGTAACGAAAAAAATTCCATTCGTTCTTTATAAAAGTGCTCTTACTCTTGATGGAAAAACAGCAGTAGAATCTGGAGATTCTAAATGGATCTCATCAGAAGGGGCCCGTCAATACGCTCATAGTTTAAGAAACATATATGACATTATTATGGTCGGAAGCAATACCATTATAAACGATAATCCTTCTCTCACTTGCAGAGGAATAGTAAACGGGCGCAACCCTGTAAAATTGATAGTTGACAGCTCTCTAAAAATACCTGTTAACTCCAAAGTATTTACATCCTCTCAAGCTCTAAGTATTATAGCAACAACTCAAAAAGCTGACCCGAATAAATTAGGTTCTTTTCAAAAGATGAATAACGTAGAGATCTGGCAGTATCCTACCGAGGAAGAAGTACCTTTATATAAGCTTATGCAAGATATTGTCAACAGAGGATGGAATAGTATCTTGTTAGAGGGCGGAGGGATATTAGCTGGAAGGATGTTAAAAGAAAAACTCATAGATAAAATTGAATTTATTTTTGCGCCAAAACTAGCAGGTTCTGGTCCTTCGCCACTATCAGGATTGAAGCTCTCTAGTATGCAAGAAGCAATACAGCTTAATAGCATAGATGTCTGTACAATCGATGGTTGTTACAAATTTTCAGGCTATATCAAATATAGTTAAATTTAGGAAGTGAAAATTATGTTTACAGGAATAATAGAAGAATTGGGTACTGTAATAAAATTAGATGCAACTAAAGATTCTGCCCAATTATGCATAGAGGCTCACAAAGTTCTTATCGGAACCCAAATTGGCGATAGTATCGCTGTTAACGGGGTATGTTTAACAGTTACAGAAATCACAACAAAGCTCTTTACAGTAGATATTATGTATGAAACTCTAAACAAAACTAATTTACATGAACTTAAGAAAGGAGCAAAAGTCAATTTAGAAAGAGCTTTACAATTGCAGACTAGATTAGGAGGACATATCGTAAGTGGTCATGTTGATGCTATTGGCACAATTTATAATATTAAACAAGTCGGCATAGCCAATATTATCGAGGTAATAACCTCGGAAGAGCTAACTTCTTATTTGATCCCAAAAGGTTCTATTGCCATTGATGGTATTTCCTTGACTTTAGTTGATGTTAATAAAGATAAATTTTCAGTTTCTATAATTCCTCACACATTTCAAAATACAACACTTGGCTTTAAAGGGGTTGGTTCTAAGGTTAACCTTGAAACTGATATTTTAGGAAAATATGTAGCTAAATTTCTTAGAATTGATAAAAATCAAGAAAAAGAGGATATATCCTTGGACTTTCTGGCAAGTCATGGATTTTTAGACTAAGGCAGCCATATTATGTAAAGGAGTGACGAATTATGCAAGCCAGTCAAGAAAATTACTTTAACACCATCGAGGAAGCGCTAGAAGATATTAAAGCCGGAAAAATGATTATAGTTGTTGATGACGAAGATAGAGAAAATGAGGGCGACTTAATAATGGCAGCCGAAAAGGCGACACCTGAAGCGGTGAATTTTATGGCCACGTATGGACGCGGACTAATTTGCGTTCCACTTACTTCAGAACGCTTAAAAGAGTTGGACTTGGATCTGATGGTTCAAAATAATACTGATCCTCATTGTACAGCCTTTACGGTTAGCGTAGATGCTACTGATTGTACTACTGGGATATCGGCTTTTGAAAGAGCCCATACAATTCAAGTTCTTGTAAATGACAATAGTAAGCCTCAAGATTTACGCAAACCAGGCCACATTTTCCCTCTACAAGCTAGGGAAGGTGGTGTTTTAGTTAGAGCTGGACACACAGAGGGATCTGTTGATTTAGCTCGCTTAGCTGGTTTAAAGCCTGCTGGCGTTTTGTGTGAAATAATGAATGATGATGGAACTATGGCTAGAGTACCTGACCTTATCAAGTTTAAATTAAAACATAATTTAAAGATGATAACGATTAAAGATTTAATTAGCTACCGACGGCGTAAAGAAAGCTTAATCGAAGTTACGGAGAGTATTATGTTTCCAACAGAATATGGTACTTTCAAAGCTATTGGTTACAAAAGTATAGTTGATAATAAAGAACACTTAGCATTACTTAAAGGTGATATTGACAGTAGCGAGCCTGTATTGGTAAGAGTACATTCTGAATGCTTAACCGGTGATGTCTTCTTTTCACGTAAGTGTGATTGTCGAGACCAACTATCAGCCTCACTAAGACAAATTGAACGTGAAGGACGGGGAGTTCTACTTTACATGCGTCAAGAAGGAAGAGGCATCGGCTTGTTAAACAAGTTAAAAGCGTACAAGCTACAAGAAGAAGGAAAAGATACTGTCGAAGCTAATTTGGCACTAGGATTTCCTGCTGATTTAAGAGATTACGGTGTTGGTGCCCAGATTCTTGCCGATTTAGGTATAACAAAAGTAAGGTTAATGACGAATAATCCTAAGAAAATTGTCGGGCTCGAAGGGTATGGAATCAAAGTTGTTGAAAGAGTCCCCATAGAGATTTCTCCTAAACCTGAAAATGAGTATTACCTATGCACCAAGAAAGAAAAAATGGGACACTATCTTACCAACATTAAATAATTATGGAAAGGATGTTGAATTTGAAAATTATTGAAGGTAATTTATTAGCGAAAAATTTACGCTTTGCTCTGGTAGCTGGAAGATTTAACGAGTTTAT
This sequence comes from Peptococcaceae bacterium, assembly GCA_012524045.1. Taxonomy (GTDB): domain Bacteria; phylum Bacillota; class Desulfitobacteriia; order Desulfitobacteriales; family Syntrophobotulaceae; genus JAAYSI01. The sequence continues at coordinate 5,327 of JAAYSI010000258.1, forward strand.
TACCAGTAAATTGGTAAGCGGTGCTGTTGATGCTTTAAAAAGGCATGGCGCTGAAGAAAATAATATTGAACTAATTTGGGTTCCAGGAGCATTTGAGATACCATTAATCGCAAAAAAATTAGCTGAGACTAAGCAATACCATGCTGTAATCTGCTTAGGAGCTGTTATTAGAGGTGCAACTCCGCATTTTGACTTTGTTAGCAGCGAAGTATCCAAAGGTATTGCCAACGTTGGACTAGAAGTTGGTGTCCCTATAGTGTTTGGGGTACTTACTACAGATACAATCGAACAAGCTATTGAGAGAGCTGGTACAAAGGCAGGTAATAAAGGTTTTGACGCTGCACTTACAGCAATCGAAACGGCAAATCTAATTAGCCAAATATCATAAAACTATCCTAGAAAGTACAAAAAGACGGTTGAA
>JAAYSI010000259.1 GCA_012524045.1 Peptococcaceae bacterium
CAGCCCGGCTTACGTTGGTGGTTAAGTCGGCAAGAGGATCTGTCAGTCGGTAAGCAACTTCACGCCACCTGCCACCTTCATCAATACTGTGAGCCGTGGAGATAAGCACCGGTATCTTACAAAAAATTCTAACAACCCGCGCCAGCAAATTGGCATGTACCATATGGCTGTGCACTATATCAGGCTTCCACTCCCGCAGTATTTTTAACAACCTAAAAACTGCCCGCGGGTCTGCCACGCCGCGGCGCATATTGAGAGTTGCAAGCGGGATATCTGCATTTTTCAGCTCTTCCACGAAGGCCTGTGGAGGAAGCATGGAAACGACTTGCACACCCTAACCTCTATACTTTATCTATACTTTAGTTTAGTTGCCAAGTTTACCAACTGAGTTTCCGCTCCGCCATAAGATAGGCCGGTGATGAGAAAAAGCACAGAATGATTATTCACGTTTCAAACCTCACATATTTATCATGATAAAATACATTTTTAATATTACACAAGCTTCATTTTTTGTTTAACTAAAAAGCTCACAGGTTGCGTCTAAAAGCAGCCTTGTTGTTTATATTTTTACCACGGTATAATGCTTTTACAGGATAGATCCACCTCCAGGTTCGGCTTTTGGCTATTCCTATGGCCGCTGGTACACTTAAAAGCCAAACAATTTTTTGGCGGTGACGGATAGCCGTTCCATAGTTTGAAGTTCCCCAGGCAAAGACCACTAAAAACACTACTAAGATTAAAACAATGCCCCAGAATAAAAGTTTGTCTTTGCGCCAAAGAGATGCTAAGCCCTTAAAAGCATAAATTGACAGAAAAATATAAAGCAAGGCATCAAAAAAGCCCACAATATCAACCGCCGCTGATACCATCCAAACGAAAGGCGTGTAAAGAAAATAAAGAATGCGCAAAGGTGTTTGCAAAAGCATGCTTAGCGGCGAAGTTGGAGCGAAACCTGTTAAATAGGCTGCCCGATCTCGAGCCGCAATTTGGGTGCGTTCTCCTAAAAAATCCGCCGAGAAAAGCATAGACATATCTTGCGGCAGTTTATTAGTTACTAAATCACCAAAGGTTACCAAAGAAAAGACAACTAATAACACAGCAATTAAGCTATTCAAACTAAAAGCTACCCACCGTTTTTTCTTTGGATGATAAAAACTAAAGAAAAAAACATAGACAATTCCTATAAAAACCATGCCTCCATGCAAGGCGCTTGCCGGTAAAAGAAGAACTACCGCTCCAAACATCTGTATTAACCGGCCCATCTTTAACCACAGAAAAAAGCAGTAAACCGAGATAACCGTAAAGAAAACAATAAAGCTTTCTCTCATGGTGATAGCAGAGTAAAGGTTTAAGGTCGGGAAAAGGGCAATAATGAGAGCGCTTATCAACGCCACCCGACGCGAGTTTGTTATTAGAAGCGCCAACTTCCAGGTAAAATAAACGGTAAAAGTTCCCAAAAGGACATTTGTAAATTGAGCGACCAGAGGTATCCTACCAAAAAGGAAATATAAAACCCCGATCCAATTAGCGTAAATAAAAGCTCCGTGTAAGCTGGGCGGCTCTGCTCCCATCAACCACGCCTCAGCAACTTGCCAGCCGAGCCTTTCAAACCCTACTGCATCCGCGCCGCTATCGGGCAAGGGCTTAACATAAGCGTGAAATAAAGCTAATCCCATTCTCAATAAAAAAGCCAGAAGTATCAAATTACGAAATTTTGCGTCTTTATTGCTAAAAACTAAAAAAACAAAAGCAGCGAAACCTAATAATACGATATATAAGCCCAACAAATCCGTACCGCGAGCTGTAGCTACAGCACCAGTTATAACCCCCAAGAGGGAAACGACAATAAAATAAGCCACAGAATGCGGCTTTGCATATTTAGCCATCTCTCCTCTATCTTTTACCTCTGCTTCTGAAGAGCTAATCATCGTCTGCAACCTCCAGCTGTTATGTATACGCTGCACCACTAAGATATAAAATGCAATAGATACCAAATATATCGTGGAAAAGTCAGCCTAAGCGCTGCTATACCAAAGTGGTCATTGCCCTTTCAACTCCAGCGATGGGATCAATGTCTCATTATCGTTAAGCAATACTTTTAAATAATTTTGTACCTGTTTTTCTATTCTAAAATCCTGTGCTCTTTTAGCTACATCAGGATGGTTGGGATCCCTTAAAGTTATCATAATAGCTTTTGTTAGTTCTTCTACATCCCCGACCGGCACCAACTTCCCCCATCTTCCGTTTTCCAGTATTTCTGCAGGGTCGCTGGGGCAATCCGTTGAAATTACAGGCGTTCCACCAACAGGAGCCTCCGATAGATAAGGCCCTTCAGCTTTAGCAAGAACTAAATCAACGTTTATTCCTTGATTATAAAATCATCGGGCCAAATTTACCATTACTCTTTACGCTCCCCCACCACGCAAAGAGGAAAAAAGAGCGATTCTTTCTTTTCCCATGGCATTTCCTCCAAATATATAGCAAGACAAAACATCCCTATTGATCTCTTGCTTTTTCTGTTGTTTCTTGGTATAGCTAAGCCACAAGATTTCCACATACAGAGCTCAAGAAATCGCTAATATTATTTGCTTCATCAAGCCCACAAGGACTTTTTATATTATACTTCTCTACAAAAATCGCCAACACAGCAAGCCAGCTTACGATTTCGTCAATGGCATTGGTAGTGATTGTCTTCAAACGAGGCAACAGCTTAACTAATTTTACGAGAGTTTGCTCGTTAAATATACCGAGTTTCATGATGGTATCACTTAGTACTTTAGCCTGAATGAAATCACGAAGATCATGTCTCAGCCATATTCCATCTTGATGGTGCTCTTTGGGAGCGTTATCAACTTCTCCCCTTTTTATACCAAAGGCTACCCCTGTCCGTGCTCTTGGTAACTTGCTACTTTCGGCATAGCATGCAAATGATGAGGTGCAAACTCTGCGCCCATTTCGGCAGCAATGAAAATATTATTATATAAGGCCTCAGCATCTAACTTTAAATGAACCCATTCCCAAGAAAACATCCTTGCAATCTGTTCCGCATATTTTACGTCCCGACTGCCATCTACTCCCCAAGTAAAAGCTATCACCTGGCCATTCCAATCACCCTTTAATTGCAGTTCCCGGATAACTCCAGCTAACATTCTACTATCCATACCCCCGGATAAAAGAATCCCTACTCGCGGCTTCCCC
>JAAYSI010000260.1 GCA_012524045.1 Peptococcaceae bacterium
TTACTATTGGAATATATTTTTCTAGTTCTTTCAAGATATTACCACCCTAAAAAATATTTATAACCTATTTGTTTTATCATACCAAGAGCGGAACAAAAATGCAATTATTTACAACCATGGGAATCTCTATATACTTTCGAACTTTCAATAAAATCCACTTCCGGGAACTAACACAAAATCATATCATCCATATTATGGTAATAAGTCTATTTAATTAACTTTATTCTCGAAGAAAGGAGCTGAAAAATAAAATGCCTAAGCCCCATAGACACGACTTTTATAACCAAACTACCTTCGATGCCAACCATACCCATAGAATGTTTGGGAGTACCGGTTATGAAATACCAAGTGGTATTTCTCACTACCATGTTTACCAAGGTATTACTACCGAAGATAATGCCCACGTTCATAATTTCTTCGGAAATACAGGGCTAGCTATCCCGCTACCCAGCGGTGGTCATATTCACGAATATCAAGGGGCCACTACCTTTGACTTTGGTCATAGGCATTTATATAGATCTTTAACGGGAAATGAAAAAAGTGGTCGTCTCTTTTAAGATATCAAAGAGGGTCGCCTTAAGATCAAATAATCAAGCACTTATTAAGTTATAGGGCTGATCCACAGCCCTATAATTATATCAAATGGAAAGAATTTTTATGATTTGTCTTTTATATTCTAAAAAAGCATCAGATATTAGGAAGTGATCATCGCGCGGTCGCGGTTCATTGATAATTATTTCTTGAGTAATAATACCCGGTGGGCCAGTCATAATATAAATCCTATCTGAGAGTAAAATGGCTTCGTCTATATCGTGCGTGATAAACAAAGCAGACATATTGATACGCTCCATAAGGTTCAGATACCAGCGATGCATTTTGCCTTTTGTAATTGTATCAAGAGCAGAAAACGGCTCATCAAAAAGAGCTACATCGTGGGAAAACAAATATGTTCTTAAAAGCGCTGCCCGTTGGCGCATGCCGCCCGAAAGCTGGCTAGGGTATTTTCGCTCTGTTCCGTCCAGGCCAAAATCTTTAAAATATCTTAAGGCCTGGCTTCTTGCTTCATTCTTTCTTAAACCTCTTATGAAAAGCGGTAATGCTACATTATCTAGTACCGTCAAGTGAGGTTGTAATAAATCTTTTTGCTGCATATAACTAATTCTACCAGCTTGCCCGGTGACATCTTGGCCATTGAGAAGAACTCTACCACTTTCCGGAACAAGTACACCGGCAATTACATTAAACAAAGTGCTTTTTCCTATACCGCTTACTCCTAATAAGCTCACCAACTCGTTTTCTTTAAGATATATATTTATATTTTCAATAATCAATTCCTGCGCAAAATACTTACAAATATTTTGCGTTTCTAACTTATTCGGGCAAATATTCATTGGTAAATCCCGCACCGGCTTCTAATTTTATTGGAATAAGCTTATTTTCATACATCCAGTCATAAAAACTATCCCACCGTTCTTGGTCAATATAGCCCCAGCGTTCAACCTCGGCCTTATATTGGTTGGCCAAATATTTCTGACTGGCTATGGCAATCTCCATATCTACTTCCGGAGCATATTTCACTAAAATTTTAGCAGCCTCTTCCGGCTTAGCAATTGCATATTCATAACCTTGGGCCACTGCAGCTAGGAATTTTTTAGCCGTATCCGCATTTTCCTTTAAATAATCCTGCCCCGCTGCTATTACAGGGGTATAAAAATCTAGAACAGACTCGATGTCCTTAAAGGCGAAGAAGTTCGTTTCCAGACCTTTGACCTCAGTTGCAATTCCGTCCCAACCATAATAAATCCAGACAGCATCCACATCGCTTTGCAGCGCGGAAATAATATCTGTCACCGTACTAGGCACCAATTTTACTTTTTCATAATTTCCGCCGTCTTTAGTTATCACTTGGGATAAAATAGCTTTTTCTATAGGGGTATCCCAGGTTGCATATACCTTTCCTTCCATATCCTTAGGGCTGAGAATATTATCTTCTTTTAAGGAAATTATACCCGAGGTGTTATGTTGTAAAATTGTCCCTACAGCCACAACATCCAAAGGGCTGTTGGAAGTGAGCGCTGCAGCAATTTCTTCCTGAAAACTTACACAGAACTCGGCTTTCCCGGCAGCCACTAACGGTAAAGCACCGCCTTCGGGAGGCTGAATTACTTCTACTTCTAAACCGGCCTCATCAAAATAACCAAGTTCTTGTGCTACGTAAACACCTGTATGATTTGTGTTAGGAACCCAGTCTAAGACAAAAGTAATCTTTTCTTTGCCGGAAGACTGTGGCTCTTCCGTTGAACTCTGAGCACAAGCTGTTATCCCTAGCAAAAGAACTAAACAAAGCAAAACAGCCCAAATTTTTTTTGGCATGTTCTAATCATCTCCTTAATGTTATTTGCATTCAAAACCTTACTTTTAATTTTTAAAAATTGCTTTCCTGCTCTTGGTCGACCTGCGCCCAAGGCATAGTTTTTTTCTCCAATAGCTCCACACATTTCATCAATATCAGGCTGAGTATGATAATTAAAAATATGACGGCAAACATCTTGTCAAAAGCGTAAGATTTTCGCACTCTGGTCATGTAAACCCCAAGGCCGCTGTTTCCGCCCAGCCATTCAGCTATTACCGCTCCCACAATCGAATACGAGACTGAGATTCTTAAACCGGCAAAAAATCCCGGTAATGAACTAGGGAGTTTTATATACTTGTAAATCTGCCATTGTTTTGCTCCCATCGCTCGCATCAAATTTAAAGCATCAGGATCGGATGATCTCAATCCACCCAATAAAGCAATGGTCATCGGAAAGAAACAGGCTAGGACTACTAGCGTTATCTTAGGTGCCATATCATAACCAAGCCATAAGACCAATAAAGGGGCAATTGCCACAGTAGGTATAGTCTGGGTGACGACCAAAACAGGATGCATAGCTTTATACAAAACTTCAAACCTATCCATTATAAGAGCTATTAAAAAAGCCAGCACAATACTTATTCCTAAACCCACAAAAGCTTCGGTCAAGGAAATTTTGGCATGATACATTAATTCCGGAAAGGAGCCTATAAAGGCCATTAGTACGTCGCCTGGTGAAGGCAGCATAAAGGAGGGAACAAGTTCGATTTTAGTAATCAAATACCAGCAAAGTAGTAAGCTAATTAAAAGCGTAGCTGGATAGATTTTAGCTGTGATGTTTGGCAACTTTTTCATCAATTGTCCAGATCCTACCTCTCGGCTTATAGCTTATTTTAACGTAGGACATAACACTAGGGGCACCCTCTTCTATACAGATTAACTGACAATGTTTAAGAATATCCATCAATTGTTCAAAATCCCCTTCGATTGTAGTCTCGAACGGGCCAACGAAAACATTTAAGCCAGTAGACTTCAAATATCCTATTACTTTATCTACAATACGTAAAACTTCTTCACCTTCCACTTCCGGCAATACCTGGATAGCAATACTGCAATTCATTTAATCATTTCCTCCCGTTAGATAAAAATTAAATCCTTAACCTTAAGAAAACTTTTCCCAAAATTAAAAACCCTCTGAGCTACAGAAGGTTTCAGTGTATTGCTGCAAATAGCAACATAAATATGTTTGATTCCCTCCGCTAGCATTACCTAGTTCAGGTCAAAGGGTCGGAAACTAAGTTTCCCTCTCAGCCGTCTAAACAGCTCCCCCTCAGAATTTTTTGTTAAGTACATCTTACATCTTTAGGTAGTCTATGTCAATCTTCCTATTTAGTCTAAGCCTAAATCTTTTATCATAAAATTGGGAAGATGCATCGATGATTGAAATATATCTCGATTTATAAACTTAGTATCGGAAGAAAGTCTTCGATAATTAGCTTCAGCTGGGTGGTATTTTAGCGATGCTAGAGTAAAACTCCACATTCCACCCGGATAACTCGGAACCACTGTCTTATAAGTTATAACAAGTGGAAAATGTTTCTTTAAATTCTCTCTGGTCTTTTTTAAGATGTCTTTATTAAAGATGGGAGATTGACTCTGACAGACCATTAAGCCATCCTTCTTTAGAGCATTTTTCAGGTTAAAATAAAATTCTTCAGAGAATAGTTCAACAGCTGGGCCGATCGGATCTGAAGAATCTACTATCGCAATATCATAAAAATCCTTTTTATTTTGTACATGTTTTACCCCATCTTCAAATAGAAAATTAATACGCTTATCTTCAGCTGCCTTACCTGCTATCCCTGTCAGTTTATCCAAGCATTCTTCAACCACTACCCTATCTATCTCTACCATATCAATTTGTTCCAGTTCAGCATATTTAGCTAATTCATTAACCACACCACAATCTCCGCCACCAATAACCAGAACTTTCTTCGGGTTAGGATGACATACAACGGGAACATGCGAGATCATCTCATTATAAATATAGCCGTCAAGTTCAGTAGTTTGCATAACGCCATCTAAAACCAGACAGCGACCAAAGTCATAGGTGTCAATTATATTAACCTGCTGAAAAGGGGATTGTCTATTCGCTAGAATCTCCTTTACCCTATAATATAGTTTTAAATTCTGACGGTCATCTTCTACCAACCAAATCTGCTCATCTATCATCTCAAAATATTTAGGTAGTTCCTTTGAGCCGGCCATTGATCATTCTCACCTTCCCTTTTTCAGTATAATAAAATATGTCGGTTTTATTCCCTTACTATGATCTACAAATTAAATCCTATTGAATGAATCAATATATCAAAGTATCTTACTCAAGAAGGACTTAGTTCTTTCCTCCTGAGGGTTAGTAAAGAGCTGTTGCGGTTGTCCGGTTTCTACTATCCTACCTTCATCCATAAATAATACCCTATCCCCTACCTCACGGGCAAAACCCATTTCGTGAGTAACCACGACCATAGTCATCCCTTCCCGAGCTAGGTCTTTCATTACGGCTAGCACTTCACCAACCATTTCAGGATCTAAAGCGGAAGTAGGTTCATCGAAAAGCATGACAATCGGGTTCATGGCGAGCGCCCGCGCAATAGCCACCCTCTGTTGCTGTCCACCGGAAAGCTGCCTGGGAAAAGCGTTAGCCTTATCCCTAAGTCCTACTTTTTCCAATAAACCATAAGCCCTTTCCTCTGCTTCCTGCCTTGGTAACTTTAAGACTTGGATTGGTCCGATTGTAATGTTATCAAGAACTGTCAAATGTTGAAAAAGATTGAAGCGTTGAAAAACCATTCCCACTTCTTTCCTTACTTTGGTAAGATTAGTCTTATTATGGGTAATTTCAACATTATTAATAAATATTTCACCGCTGTTTACTTTTTCTAAACCATTTAAGCAGCGCAAAAAAGTGCTTTTACCTGACCCAGAAGGCCCTATGACTACCACAACTTCCTGAGGGGCAATTTCAACCGTTACGTCTTTTAAAACTTCCAGGTGACCAAATCTCTTATTTATATTTTTAACTTTTATCATTTTGCCACCTTCTTTCTAATGTGCTTGAGATAGCTGTTAAGCTAAGAATAACAACTAGATACATAACTGCAACCGCTGTCCAAATCTGAATCGCAGCAAAGCTTGTCGAAATATAAATCTGCCCCTGTCTGGTAAGCTCGGCCACTGAGATAGCCGAAAGCAGAGAGGTATCTTTAATTGTTTGGATAAATTGATTCATTAAAGGAGGAATCATTCGTTTAAATGCTTGGGGCAAAATAATGAAGCGCATTGACTGATATTTATTCATACCAATACTATAAGCAGCTTCGGTTTGCCCTTCATCGATTGATAAAATACCGGCACGAATAATCTCCGTGATGTAAGCTCCTTCGTTAAGGGTAAGCGCAAGAATCGCAGCAATAAAACGATAGGAATCCCCAAACCAGTTATGTAATGGAAGAAGCTGAGGTAGAGCAAAATAAATGTAGAAGATAACTACTAAAAGAGGTAAGCCGCGAAAAACATGTACATATACTTCGCCTATACGTCTTAAAATTTTAATTGAAGAGAGTTTGAGCAAGGCAAAAATCAAACCGACTATGGTGGCGGGAATAATGGCAACTATAGAATATACTACGGTTAATTTGACTCCCTCCGTCAACATAGGCATGGCATCTAGTATGATTTCAAAAAATCCAGAACCCAAGACATCACCTACTCCTTAATTACAGATACTGCCAAAAAACAAATATTGAAAAATCGCGCAGCCTTAGCTGCGCGTACAGGTCAATTATAATCAAAGTACAAAGAAAACACAAATAGCAATTTTTTACGCAAGAAATACTTAGTTATTGAGCTTCTTTCGCTTTATTTGCTAACTAATCCAAAATCATCAGAGAAATATTTTCTATAAATCTTTTCGTACTCTCCGCTTTCTATCAATTTATCGAGACCGGAATTTATCTTTTCCAATAGATCTGGCCTATTCTTGGAAACTGCAATTCCATAATCTTCTCCAGTTAGGAGTTCCCCAACTACTTTAACTTTACCTTTACCTGTTGTATTAATGTAGTTTTGATGTATGGGGTTATCAAAAGGAACTGCATCAGCTCCACCGTTTTCTAATTCACGATAAGCCTCGTCGATATTATTGAAGCGTTTAATAGTTATTCCTTCTTTATCACTAAACATAATATCGCCAGTTGTACCAAGTTTTACAGCAATGGTCTTGCCTTGCAAGTCTTCAACCCCTTGAATATCGCTATCTTCTCTAACCAAGAGCGTTATTCCGGAATGATAATAAGGTTTAGAGAAATCAACCTGCTTAGCACGATCCTCTCTAATGGTAATTCCCGCAACAGCGACATCAATTGAATTGGTTTGAATCGCAGGAATCAAGCCTTGGAAATCCATAGTCTGGATTTCGCCTTCAATTTTAATATCTTCTACTTCAGCAATTGCTCTTATTAAATCAATGTCAAAACCTGTAACTTTTCCGTCTATAACCATTTCAAACGGTGGGAAAGTTACATCCGCCCCAACTTTCATAGTCAGCTGTTCCTGTTCTCCGCTTTGTGCTCCCTGTTGATTATTGTTTTGACTTTGATCAGATCCGCAGCCTATAACTACTAGGCTTAAAGCGATAAGCATGATGAAAAAAATTAGAGTTTTCTTCTTCATTTGTTGTCCTCCTTTAAATCTCCTTATAAATCTCTTTTCTATAGGATTCGGACGAGGAACCTACACACTGCCTTACGGACTTAGACTAATTCGCCAAATCTATCTGAAATCCTTCTCTGATATATGCCCAAATTTAAGGATATAGGCTTATTTCTAATTCTCTACTTGTTTTGCCTGAATTAAAACTACCCCTATTAGGACAAAAGCACAACCTAGAAGTTGAATCCAATTCAAGATCTCACCCAAGATAAGAAAAGCGGAAAAAGCACCGACCACCGGTTCCAAAGTAGCAATTAGACCCGTCTTAAAAGCACTTAAATTTTTTAATCCTTGAAAATAAAGTCCGAATGGAACAGCAGTAGCCAATACGGCTATATAAAGAAACTCCGGCAAAGCACTTTGGTTATTAGCTATGGTTACCCAAGGAAACTGATACAAAGACCAGGCTAATGTACCAAAGCCAAAACCCCAAACCAACAAAGTCCAAGCGCTATATTTGGCAAGTCCATACTTTCCATAAACTGAATAAAAGGCAAAAACAAAGGCACTGGCTAAACCGGAGATAAGACCTAATGTACTTAAACCCAAACCAGTAGATGTTCCTAAAACTATCAAATAACCACCAAGCACCGATGCTGCCAGAGCAATAAATTTAAGTTTTTTAGGTTTTTCGGTTTTTGTAAGCAAACCATAGATAAGTATCAGGGCCGGCCCTAAATATTGCAAAAAAATTGCCGTGGCCACATTAGTTAAACTAATGGTAAAAAGGTAAGTGAATTGGTTAAGAGCCAGCCCTACAATACCAAAAATAATAAAATAAGGCAAATCTCTTAAATCAATCCGTAGTAACCTTCGATCAAACAAAGTAATAAACCCTACTAGGAAAATGAATGCTAAAGTTAACCTAACCTGTGCTAAATCAAACGGAGATATTTGATTGTTAAACAGATATTTGGCAAAAGTCCCGGCAGTCCCCCACAACACTGCAGCCATAAAGACCTGTAATATCCCCACACCCTGTTTTTTTCTTTCTGTCGTCATTATCTATCTCCTTTTTCGTTGCTGCGATTGCGAAGGGTCCAGCTCTAGTTGTTTTTTTATGCCCTATCCGATTATATTCCTCAAGCAGCATTCTAGCAAGTTTTAAAGGGTGCTTATATCGTCTTGCTCCTAAAAAGTTATTTGACTTTTTCCTTTAAGGAAAAACATGTATAATTACTCTAGATCTATTGACAAACTTAGAGTAGGAGTGGTTAATTTGGTTATTGGTCACATTAATGACCTTGAAGGAGTAAAAATTCAGGGTTCGGAAGTAAAAGGTGCCCTAAAAAAAGTGCTGATATCTCCACAAGAAGGATGGGACGGCTGGTGCATGCGCCTTTTTACCCTTCAGGCGGGAGGTCACACACCTAGACACACCCATCCCTGGCCCCATATAAACTACATCACCAGTGGGCAGGGCCTTTTAGAATTGGATAATAAAGTATATGAATTAAAAGAAGGTTCTTTTGCCTATATTCCAAGCGGGAAGCTTCATCAATTCCGTAACAATTCAAAACAAGACTTTTGCTTTATCTGCATAGTTCCCGAAGAAGGAGAAGGATAAACTTAAGCAAGTAGAATGAGCTTTTATCTTTAAAAACAGGAGGAAATTTGCTTTGAATCCAATAGCTTTCAATCTAGGACCCCTAAGCATTTACTGGTATAGTATTCTAATCGCCCTAGCCTTTGGAATAGGAATTATTCTGGCCAGCTACCACGCGGAACAGCGAGGAGTTAACTTAGACAAGTTCACCAATCTGGTCTTGCTTGTTATTCCTGCCGCGATTATCGGGGCAAGGCTGTATTATGTGATTTTTAACTGGGGCTATTATTCTGCTAACCCATTAGAAATACCCGCCGTTTGGCATGGCGGGCTAGCTGTTCATGGCGGAATATTAGGCGGTTTTTTGGCCGGTTTTTGGTACATCCGCCGACATAAAGATTTAAAACTATGGATGCTTGCAGACATTATTGCCCCCAGTTTAATTCTAGGACAAGCTATTGGCCGTTGGGGGAATTTTTTTAACCAAGAGGCTCATGGCGGCCCTGTTTCTAAAGAGTTCATCAGCAAATTTCCAGATTTCATCCAAAAAGGGATGTATATAGACGGCCTCTATTATCACCCCACTTTTTTATACGAATCTTTATGGAATCTACTTGTATTTTTTGTTCTACTTTATATACTCAAACGAAAATCCCTGCCAAACGGTATAGTAACTATGACTTATTTAATTCTTTACTCAGTCGGCCGATTTTTTATCGAAAGTCTGCGTACGGACAGTCTAATGTTCGGGCCTTTCCGCATGGCTCAGGTCGTAAGTATAGCAGCTATCATCTTTGCTTCTGCTTTTATTTATTTTAAATTAAAAAAGAGCAAGTCTATAGAAAAATAAATTGTTATAATAGTTGGACCATTGCTCGGCGAATTATTTTTTCGTCTTTGCAACGGCCCCATCTTACTATTATTGTTTACTACTTTTTTGTTTGATGTTTTTTAAATAGTTTATATTAGATCAAAATAGTTCATATTAATTCAAAACATTCCTCCACCGGAATGATGGTGGTTGTTAAATGTATTTTGATTATGAAAATCATGGTTATGAAAATTGTCATTGCCGTGAAAATGATTATGATTATTTGAGAAGTGGTCAAAATCAGTGACATGATGAAAATCTTGTAATCCGCCGGCGCCAATATCGTTGAAAGTGTTCCCATACTCCATATTATAACCACCATGCTCTACCGGAGTAACTGCTTTCAAAGCTTCATCAGCAGCTATCTTAGATAGATCATCAAAAAGTAATGGATCCGTGACATGTTCCTGCAAATTATTAGTATGAATCCAAAGAGAATCCATAAACGAATTGTTTTCTAACACACTAGACATAAAACTTTGGTCTTGCAGCATTCGAGACATATTCTGCCGGATGTCTGCAATATCTATAGTATTTAAACGGTTTAACCCTTCCGCAACATCGGATGCGTGCCCGTTTTGCACAAACATATAATGGGCAAGCATAGGAAGCAGTATTGCGCTGGAGTACTTTGGCTTCATCTGCTTGACTCTTTTCATATCGTATAAGATCAGACCCCACATAGCCAGCGCTAAAACAATCCCATACGGTTCAAAAAAAACGATGACAAATACGGTAAGCACTATTTTGAGCCAGAGAGGTAATTTGCTAAGTTTCAAATTCAACACTCCTTGTTCGATAATTTTATTGACAAAATATTAATATTTACAAATATTATTAGCCAAAAAAGTTCTAAATCCTTTTTTCTGAATTGTGATTTGGCATTTATTTAAAATTTAAAAATTCTTAGGCTAAAATCTTAAACAGTCGCGATACCAGAAATAAAAAA
>JAAYSI010000261.1 GCA_012524045.1 Peptococcaceae bacterium
ACTTGATGTAAACCAAGATGCAGCTTAACGCTGTAGCAACTGCGTTCACAACGCTTCTTTGCTCAAAGCTCGCTAAGTAATGCACAAATTATACTTTCTTAGATTAAAAAGAAGCTATTTACCAAAATACAGGAGTGATAATACTGTGCGAACGGAGTATTTGGGCAAGTTTAATGAATAAAGAAGATGTCCTCAAGAATTGTACTGCCCCCCAAATGTTAGAACTAAAAATCTAACTATTGGGGTCACATCAAATGAAGACATCTTCTCCAAGTGCTTGGTTTATGTGCTCTCTGTTTTCCACCTGTTTAAGTTTTAGTCATCAGCATAATCATCAAAATATCCCTGAATCAGAACGATAGGAGTACCTTTATCCCCGCTGCCACTGGTTAGATCGCAAAGACTGCCTAATAAATCAGTAATATTTCTAGGTGTTGTGCCAAGAGACTCAGTACTATTCTCTAGGTTGTTTTCTTTGGCTCTGATTTTTTGCTTCATAACTTCAGTCTTCACCGAATCATCCACTTCAGCCAGGTCATTATCAGCAATATATTTTAATTTGATTTCTTTCGGAGTCCCGCGCAGACCGGCCGTATAACCGGGAGAAACAACCGGATCAGCAAGCTCCCATATCCTACCTTGAGGATCTTTAAACGCTCCGTCTCCGTACACCAGGACTTCCACTCTTTTTCCGGTCTTTTCGAAAAATACTTGTTGGATTTTATCCACTATCAACTGACAATCTCTAGGGAAAAGTTTTAAGCTGTCTTCCGTAGCTTGGTTTGAGCCCAGCAAACCATAATTGGGGTTATATCCGCTACCGTTAATGGGTTCATTCATGATTTCATCAAGGCAGTATACTTTCTTAGCTCCGGCTTTAAGCAGAATTTTTTTAGTTCTTTTCCGCTCGTGAACATTAGCTACCAAAATTTCTTGGGAATAATTCAACGCAACTCTAGGGTTATTTGTGAAATAAATTTCGATATTATCGTTCTCGGCCATGTCCTTATACATTTGAACATAATCTATGCCGGTAAAAGGATGTTTAACAGTCGAGCCGAACAACTCCCGATATCTTTTTTCATCAAGCATATCACAATAGGGGTTTAAGCCCAACTCATCCATTAAATCTATATCCATCAGAGCGTTACCTACTTCATCCGTAGGATAACTTAAGAAAAGGAAAACCTTACGTCCGCTCTGGGCTATTGCTTTTAAAACTAGAGAAAAACGATTGCGGCTTAATATTGGGAAGAGAACAGCTACATCTCCTTCGAATTTTCTTTGAATATCCAAACTGATGTGTTGGACAGAAACATAATTCCCTTGTGTTCGGGCTACCAGAGACTCGGTAATTCCGATAACATCGCGATCCCTGAGGCTATAGCCTTCTGTCTCCGCCGATTTAAGCACCGAATTCACTACAAAAGCTACAAGGTCATCCCCTCGCTTGGCTATAGGTGCCCGGATTCCTCTAGCCGTAGTACCAACCGTTCTAACTTTGTTCATAGCTTTTCTCTCCTTTATCTAACGACCGCATTAAATCTTAACCTGCTGTTCGATAACAGCCAATAAATAGTATAACACTCAACGTCTGAATGTAAAGCACATACACTAATAATAAATTAAATAAAGGCAGGGATTGTTATGGATATTCGAGTCAGGCAGGGCGATAGTTTGTGGTTGTACAGTCAATTATTCCGCATCCCGCTTAACTTATTATTGGATTCTAATCGCGATATTAATCCTGCCGGTCTAAGTATTGGACAAATTATTAAAATTCCTGGCTACAGGCTACAACCATACACTATAAGGGCCGGCGACTCTTTATGGCGAATTGCTCAGCAAAGAGGATTGCCGCTGGATGCCTTATTACTGGCCAATCCAACTATTAATCCAAACAACTTGCAAATAGGCCAACAGATTAATCTTCCTTCCAGAGTCACCACACCGATTGTCAGAGGCCAAAGGATTTACGATTATGCTGCTTTGCAGCAGGACTTAAACCAAATCGTCGATCTCTATCCTTTTGTAGAACGCCGGCAGATCGGCAATTCTGTTATGGGCAAAAATTTGGACGAAATCCAAATCGGCAGAGGAAATAAGCGAGTGCATATAAATGCTTCGTTCCATGCCAATGAGTGGATCACTAGCCCTATTCTGATGCAAACCCTAAATGCGTACTTACTGGCTCTTACCAATAATACCGACATCCGAGGACGAAACATATTGCCTTATTATAACTATGTAACCCTTTCCATCGTACCAATGGTCAACCCGGACGGCGTCGATCTGGTAATCCACGGCGCTCCTACTACCGAACCCTATCGTAGCAATGTGCTGGCTATTAATGGAGGTAGCTCAGACTTTTCCGGCTGGAAAGCCAATATCCGCGGTGTAGATTTAAATAACCAGTTTCCGGCGCTCTGGGAGCAGGAAGCCGCAGTTAGTGTCAAACAGCCGGCTCCGCGCGACTTCCCCGGCTACCAGTCCTTATCCGAACCGGAGACTATAGCCATGGCTGCGTTGACCAGGAACAGCAATTTTAACCGGGTTTTAGCCTACCATACCCAGGGCAAAGTCATTTACTGGGGTTTTGAAGGCTTGGAGCCGCCCGAGTCGCAAACTCTGGTTAATGAATTCGCCCGGGTAAGCGGTTATCAACCAATCCGTTATGTTGGAGGGTGGGCCGGTTATAAAGACTGGTTTATATACGAATTCCGCCGACCCGGCTTCACAATCGAGCTTGGCCGGGGGGTCAATCCCTTACCCCTTTTTCAATTTGAGGAAATCTACGAAGAAAGTCTCGGTATCTTTTTAGCCAGTCTGTACATGTAGAACCTTACTCTGTAAACAGAATAGTAAAGTAACTTGTCGTCTCGAGATAATCATTCTGCAGGATTCTACCGGAGTTCGTATTTCCGAGCACGGTAAAAGACCTAATCCCCCGCCTCTCGGCCAAGCGAAAAGCAGCAGCCAAGGAAGCCGGCGAATCCAGGTAACTATCATCCAGAGCGAAAAGAGCGGGATAATCAAAGTTATTCATATAAGCTAAAGTAACCCGATCTTTAGCTTCTGCTTCGCTGCGCGTTAAATAATGCGAAAAATCAACTGAGGAGATCAGTACGGTATCACCATCCAGGAAGGGTTCCAACCCATTCAATAGAGCATCTACCTCTTGCAGACTAACACCGTACTGTAAAATAATGGGGATAATTTTAGCTTCCGGCACAAAATGTTTTAATAATGGGGCCAGGGCACCAATAGAATGCTCTGTAGCTAGGACCTCTTCATTTATTACGGCTAGTCCTTTTTGCCAAAGCTGTTGGACTGCATCCTCTTCCGTAGCTAATACTCCGTCCGGCGTTTGCCACCCGTATGTTCCGCTTATTATTTTGGCGGCTTTATTCTCATGATTGGGGCCAATTACTATTAGGCATTTGGGCTTTTGTTCAGCCAGTAAAGTGCAAACTTCCAACAATAAAGGTGCCGCCACCAAATGGTGCGGCAAAACCGCGCTCACGATTTTTCGTTCGGCCAGCTTGAAATCACTTGAATCTGGGTTTTGGGCTAAAAGCAGCTTTAGTTCTTGCCGGGTTACCTGACTCGGATGGGCGGCGATACTGCGATCTATTGCAGTGGTTTTGGTCTTGGGTTTAGCTTCAATCTTTGGTTCGCTGAAAGCCGCCATCAACACCAGCCCAACAACAAGGATCAGGATGAAGATAAGTTTGTTTTTGATTAAGTTTTTTTTCATTATATCTTTTTTCATTAAATCACCGGTTTTGAATAGTGATAATTTGCTCTGTTTTTCCTGAATTAACTTATCTGGCTATTTAATTAGCAATTTGCCTTCCTGGCCATACTTAAAGATTCCCTCATTGTTTATTTGATTCAATACCGGAGCTTCACAGACATATTCGCCGGCAGAAACTACCCGTGCTAAATACTTTAGTCGTTTCTGGTCTTTATCTTTATTCAAGAGGAAAACTAGTCTTTGGCCGTTAACCTCGACCGGATAGTCCCAATCCTTGTGTTTCTGGCTGGAATAATTGGCAGGACGGGAAACCGGGGCCAACCCTGCCGGCAAGATATCGACAAGCTCGAAAATTCCGGACGGCACTTTCTCGCCAATACCGTACTCCACTACTATTTCCACCAGATCAGTCCGGTTAATGGTCGTAACCCTTTGTCCATTGACTATATAGCTGCGGCTTATACTCAAACCTTCACTGTGTCCCGGTTCTCCTTTCTGCCAGGGCCGGTCGAAAGCAATAACTAGCCCGACTTGGCCGTTGACCTGACTGATTCGGAAATCTTCCAGATCTTCCGGCAGCAAGCTGAGTTTAAAGATTTCGTTATCCTTAAGCTCCTTACTCACTTTTTGGCCATTGAGTTCGTACGTAAAACTCACCGGCGAGGTCGATAGATATTTGAGGTTGGTTTGGAGAATCAAAACTTGCTCGACAAGGTTTAAAAACTCCTCTCCATTGTTTTCCAATAAGTAGCGATAGAGTTCATTTTTTTCGGGCTGATCCAAACGGGCGGCCAATACGGCCATTTGGGTAGTTGCTCTGAGTAACTCATCGTGGTTTGTCCCGACCTTGATTCGGGTTACAGGGCCAAGATCTTCGGCGTATAAGGCCAACAGTTCCTTATATGTTTTATTGGCTTGCGCTCCGTCGCCCAATTCCAGCAACGCAAGGGCCAGGTTGATTTGCACTTCCGGCGCAAGCTCTGTGCTCTGTAACAAATCTTTAATCTCCAGCAATACCGGCTCTCTGAGCGCGGCAAGTCCAAGTAACATAAGACTCCGGTCCTGGTCAGCTTGCTGCTCAAGCAGGCGATAAAAATAACCTTTTAAAGCGCCTTGATCAAAGAGATCGGCGGCCGTCATGGCCACCATGGCCGATAAAGCTAGGTCACTGGAGCCGTAAGGGAGGATGCTGATGCCGCCGTCTGCCTGTTGATAGCTTATAAAGGAACTTTGCATATCAACAGCGGTCAACACCGGTCCCCCAGGCTGAAATTCCTCGGCAAAATATTCTTGCAACAGTTTTTGTGCTTGATAAGCTGCCAGTTTTTGCTCCACTCTGCTACCGTCGGCCCAGGCCAGCCGATACAAGCCAGCAAGGTAAAGGCTTTTCTCATAGTCGCTAAAGACCAAAGTGGTGATTCCTTGGTCAGAACCGGCAATAGTCATGCCTGCATTTAACAGTTCGTGCTTAGTAATTGTCTTGATCTGGTAAGAATCAGCTACCTTAAGCTCTTTGACCACGGTATCTTTTAATTCACCACAGCTAGCCGCAACACTAAGCTCATAGGTCCCGGCCTCCAGTATCGGTAACTGCCAATCCACAGACTCAAAGGAAAGGGCCTGCACAGTCAGAGCAATTTGCTGGCCCTGGCTGTCAGTCAACTTGAGCTCATATTCAACCTGTTGATTTGGTGCCAGCTCCGTGCCATAAGAGCGGAGAGTAACCACCGGGGAGTCCCCTGCCAGATAGTTATTATTTGAAGTAACATCTACAAAAAAGGGTAAGCTGACAGGGATTTGAACTGTCCCGCTTCCGGCTTGCAAATCGACAGTGAATGCATGATAGGTGACCCGCCATGATGTAAGGTTATCAGGCAGCGTAAATTTAACATCGGCTTGACCGTTAGAGTCGGTCTGCAGGGTCGTAAAAAGCACAGTGTCCCGGAAATCCCTTCTTTCCACTCCACCTTCACCGCCTTGCTCAGCTCCCCCGGGCAGGTCCGGCCTGCGGTGCGACTTGTATTCTAGAACCCAAAGATTAATATAGTCTCTATACAGAGCGGATAGAAAATCGACATACTGCTCCCGGAGGCTGAAGACTGCTTCATCTACCAGATTCAGATTGACCTGTGCTCCGGGAACCGGTCTACCTTCAACATCAGTTACCTTAAGCTGTAAATTGACCTCTTCTCCGGGCCGATATACGGATTTTGCAGAGTTAACCTGAACATTTAGCTCTTTCGTCTCCTGGGCAAAGGGAATTATAAGCGGAGAAGTTTCCTGAAAACTTCGCCCGTCGAAATAAACACCGTAAACCGTGTAATTGGGAATGTGCTTTTGTTCAAAGACAAAGCTGTATTCCGACATCTTGCTTGCTTGGTAATGGTCAATCAGCTTCTGTCCGCTGAAAAACAGGATGCTTCCGGGTCCAGGATTTAACTCCTGCTGGTTTACCAAAAAACTGATTTTGGCCACTTCGCCCGGTCTATAGCCAGTAGCAGTTTTTTTCTGTTGTAAAGAATAATGCTGGGAGTCCGGATTCACATTACCAAAACCGGCGATATAAAGCCTTCGTTTAGCTTTTCTTCCTGCCTCGTCCTCGGCTTCCAGCTCAATAAAGTACGAACTCTGCTCATCGGGAAGAGTTCCCTGGTAGCTGGCCGTGCCGTCCGCAGAGCTTTGCAGGGTAAAATCATCTATTTTTTTAGTCGAATAGTCGTATTGATAAGTAGGTACAACCTGTTTCTTTAAGAAATCATAGCGTTGGCCGGTTTCTATGGCAGTCCATATCTCTTGATACAATGTAGCTTTAATAGCCCTGCCCGGCAGTGATTTCTGTAAAAAGTTTTCCTCAGTCAGATATTCGCCGGCGTTAATTTTGTCTAAATTCACTTTGGATAATTTAACGTTAAGGGTGTAGCGATCTTTTTGGCGCTGAGCCTCTCCGGTTAAATAGACTTCACTATTAAAAATATATAAATCACCTGAGGTGTGAATCTCCGCTGCTTCGGGTAAAACTGCGCTTAAGTTTAGGGAAAGGTAACGGTAAGAACTGTAATCCTCTTCAGTAGAAGTTGGCGAGTAGGAAAAGCGGACTTCCCCATATTGATCAGTTGTCACGCTTTGCTTCTGGTCCCAGACAAAATAATTTAACTGCAGACCCGGAAGTGGAGTTCCTTCAAAGAAAGTAGCTTGGGCCTTGAAATTAATGGTTTCACCGGCAAAAACGGCCTTTTTATCTTGCGTTAAAGTCAAAGTATAGGCCGGCTTTTCGTAAGTAGCGACTTCAAACCCACGAGAAAGTAGCAAGTTATCGCCTTTTTTTATTTCTAAGTAATAATATCCGGGTTTCAGCACCGGCAACTTAAACTGCCCTTGAAAAACCTTGGACTGCACAGGCACTTTCTGGCTTAGAATAGGTGCAATTTCTGCCCCGTTATACAAGAAGCGGTCACCGCCATAAAGTTCGACGGAAAGACTAGTTTCGCTCTGGCCATTTCCTTTATTTCTCGGCGCCAGTACTCCCCAAAAATGAATGGTGTCTTCAGGTCGGTAAATGCCACGGTCAAGGTAGAGGTACTTCCAATAATCCTGAGCTTTACTGTTTTGAGCATGCCACTCTGGCCAGGGCTGAAGCGGTACTAGGGTTTCAGCGCTGTCACTTTTAACTAGAGCGTAATCCCGTGAACTTGAAGCCAGGTTGTGTTTAATTAAAACCACACCGGACTCATCGCCATTTGCAGCTAATTGTTTACTGGGAATTTGCACTTGAATCTTGGCCGGCGAAGTATTGGTCCTCAAATCAAGCGCCCATAACAAGCTACTTTGTTCCCCCTGGGCCAGATAAACAGCCAGGTCACTGACTTGGAACCAAACCTGTCTGAGACAATCCCCGGCTTTAAATTCAGCAGCGTAATAGCCCGGTTCCAAGGAATTGGGAAAAACAATACAAGAACTATAGTCGTTTACCTCCAAAAACTCAGTCTGGATATCCGCTATTTTATAAAGGGGATTTAACTCTTCTCGGTAATCGTTCCAAGTAAAATAAGCCCAGTCCGGTATTTGATTTCTTTTAGCCAGAGATTCTTGAAAAGCCTGATGGTCGGGATAGCGATACAGAGCGATCTCAACCGCAGGAATTGCTGCAGCTTCGCTCTGCTGATAGAACGAACGATTAAAGTACACCGCAAAGGTCGGAACATCCGTAGAACTAAATTCCGTTAAGCTTGGATCAAGATCAAAGCTAAAGCTTGTCTTTTGCTCGCTTACAGGCTCCGTTTCAAAGCTGAAGCTATAATCCTCGGCTAAAGTCAGGGTCGAATCCCTAAGCGGCAAACCCTTTTGAAGGGTTACAGTATAGACGGTAGCAGGCTGCAACCCATGTGGAACAAAGACTAAGGTTTTATCGTGCTTTTCCAACGTCCCTTCCACTTCGGGCCAGATACTTAGATACTTTTTAACTTGGTCCAGATCAAAACCCTTATGGGAGAATATAATCTCTATCCCAGTATTTAAGGGAACATAAGTGCTTCTAGGACGGGGTAAGGAAGCAAGAACTTGAAATTCACCCTTAGTCTGAAAGGCCCAGCTCAAAGCTTCCCGTTCAGATCGATCCGGGTCAAAAGCTATGGTATAGACGGTATTGGCTTTAAGCGGCTCTTGCGGGATAATTTGGTATTCCAGGCCTTTAGCCTGTTTAACAAGCTTATATGGAAAAGAGGGGGTGATTTTGAGAGCTGTCCTGAGCGTGCTTTCAGCAAGGGGTTCAGCACAGGTCAGCAAAAAACCCTTCTCCGGATTAATACCATTTTTATCGGCCTCAACTGCTTTGACCGTCAGACCGACAGCCTGAGCCGTTTCCGGCTTTGGCTTAAACTCCGCCATCCCCCAAAATATAACTGTAAACAATATTACGGCCAGGGCGATACCAAAAGCTACTGGCCCTTTCCCCAGCCTAAATTGATTTTTCCGGCTTTTAACCGGGTTTTCCTTTAAGTTCTCTGTGCTCATCAAGCAGTTACACCGTCCTTTCCCAATCAAGGAAGCAGCATCAAATATCCAAACTTTTAGCCATACCAACAGCAATTATACAATAAGTATATTTGAAGTATATTTGTTTAATTGAAAGTTCTATGTCTAAGCGGTATATCCCTTTTTTTGGCACTAATGTCCCTTACAATATTTCTATTCGGAAGCTAGCGAAATAGGCCTTGAAAAAGGCCAAAATACAGATGGAAAACAGACCTTGTAAATATGTAAAATACGCTTGATATGTGAGCATATGAGCATATAAGTATGCGTGGTATATAGCACATTGACTATGAGCCAAAAAAGGACGTCGCTCAACCAGTTTGGTTGCGTTACGTCCCTTTTTCTAATAGAAAACCTTTTAATTTCTTGAAAAACTTACCACAGGAACAATTACCTATTCTGGCCCCAACAGCCACCTGCTCTCATTCCTCGACCTTGGCCGAAGAAGTCTTGGCGCATCTCCTGTTTATCTAAACTCTGACTCTGGCCGTAGCCTTGGCCAAAGCCTTTGCCATAACCACCACAGTTATAACCGAAAGCCCCTGTTCCGTCACACCAAGCTTGGTTGGCTTCCATCCTTTCAATCATGACCTCCGCTTGTTCTGGAGTAAGCAAGCCTTCCTTCACTCTCTGCTCTATTACTTCTTTTCTGTTTTCCAGCATATCGGCTTTATATTCCTCCAAAACACCCGCCTCGGCGGCAAGCCCGCCAAAACTTTTTCCAGTTTCTATTCTTTCCTGGTAAGCTTCGTCCACTGTAATGCCTTTAAGATCGGCATAAATCTCAGCCGGCGATTTCAAAGTGGCAGCAATTACCCCAGTTGCGCCGACTAAAAGCAAACCCACAGTCAATAGTACCACTAATAGTTTTTTCATCATCTCACCTCCAGACTTCAAGTATTTTCTGTTGGCAAGTATATTGTAACAATAAAATATGAAGAAGTTGTGAAGCGGAAGTGAAGATCTTGTTGGAATTATCTTAGGTGAAGATTTTTTATCGTCTAGGAATTTTTATTTGAACGACAGTACCTTTGCCCAGCTCACTTGCGACACTGATGGTGCCCCGATGGGCCTCAACTAAAGCTTTAACTATGGTTAAACCTATTCCGGCTCCACCTGATTGCCGACTACGGGACTGATCCCCACGGTAAAACCTCTCAAAAATATGGGGTAAATCCTCCGGCGCAATCCCGACTCCGGTATCCCGAACTTCCAGAACAGCCCACTCCGATTCAGCCAGCAGCCTTACAGTCACTTGGCCCTTTTCCGCTGTATACTTATAAGCGTTTGCCAAGATATTTACCAAGATCTGCTGAAGCCGATCTTTATCGGCGTTTACAATAACCCTAGGCTGAATTTCTTGAATCAACTCGATCTCTTTTTCGGCAAATACCAATTGATAATTAGCGCACAGCTCTTTCAGTAGCTCGGAAAGATTGACCTCTGTTATTTGGAGTTTAGTCGCCTCGCTCTCCAGCACAGAGAGTTCATTTAAATTCTTAATAAGGCCGGTCAGACGGATTACTTCATCATTACAAAAAGAAAGTCTTTCCGCAGTCGGCTCCCAGACTCCGTCGATCATGGCTTCAAGATGGCTTTGCAAGGTGGCCAAAGGGGTACGCAATTCGTGCGCTATATCGGAAGTAAGGCGTTTCCTTAAATTTTCCTGCTCTTTGATGGTTTTAGCTAAATCTTCGGTAGCCTGAGCCAACTGCCTAATCTCGGCCGTTTTAGTCTCGACCGGCTGCAATTTGTTGGAAGCACTACTTTTTATAGCTAGAATGTTATTTCTAACTAGATAGAGAGGATTTAAAAATTTCGCAGTTACATATTTGCTTATAACCATTGCGACTAGCAGCGCCAGAACCAAAGCCAACAAATAAACAATATTCATGGTCAGAACGAAAGTTCTGTCTTCAGTGGAGGCCAAAATATTTTTGGGACGGCCAATTTCTACAGTGCCGACCTGCTCGCTATCTACCTTAAGCGGATAGCTCCGAAACACCAACTCTAAATCACTGCTTCCGTTTATTCGACTCATCATGCCCCGGCCGTGGCCCATTCCCCCATGACCATGGCCACCACTTGCCGAACTGGAAAAAACGAGATTGCCGGCCAAATCGTAAATATTTACTTCCACACCCTCACCGCGGATAAATTGTCTCAATCCGGGCACGGTCGCCATCTCTGCTCCGGGTCGGTTGTCGGTAATTAGTAAATCCTCAATATATTGTAGAATCTTTTGGTCGCTTTTTAGGCCGGTTTCTTTAACATAATTGTTAAAAAAAATGGAAATACCCAAATTGCTCAAGACAAAAATCACCAGCACGGCAGCTATGGCCACCACAATAAAATATTTTCTTAGTTGTTTGTTAATAGAAATCATGGTGTTTCTCCTTGGAATTTGTAGCCAACCCCATAGACTGTAATAATGTAACGCGGCTCTTTGATATTGTCTTCGATTTTTTGCCGGATGTTTTTAATATGGGCATCAATTGTTCTCTCATAGCCAACAAAATCATAGCCTAAAGCTGCGTTGATCAGTTGGGCACGAGAGAAAGTCTTGTACGGATTTTGCGCCAAAACCAACAATATTTCAAATTCATTCGGGGTAAGCCGGATTTCTTGCCCGTTTTTCTTTACACTATGTTCTTCAATATTTATCTCCAGCTCACTGTCATTAAAAGTGAGCACATTTGTCGACCGCATTTTGCCCCCTGTCCGACGAAGAATGGCTTTAATCCTCATTACCAGCTCCCGCGGACTGAATGGCTTGACCAAGTAATCATCCGCACCCAAAGCCAGACCCTGGATTCTGTCCTCCACTGCACTTTTCGCAGTCAGCATTAGGATCGGAACATCGGATTCTTGCCGGATTCTGCGGCAAATTTCTTCTCCGGAGAGATCCGGAAGCATTAAATCCAGAATCACAAAAGCCGGCTTCAAAAGCGGGAACAATCTTAAAGCTTCCTCGCCGTTAACTGAGGTAAAAACCTCAAAACCCTCTTTCTGAAGATAGTCCTTAATTACCTCCAATAAATTAACTTCATCGTCTACTACAAAAATCCTAGCCAAACCCTCACCTCCTGAGCAAAAGTCACAGTACCATTTAAATACAATATACTAAAATTTGTTAGTTTAAGCTAAATATACTCCTGATTTCTGAATTCCACAATAAGTCGTTGGGGCAAAGCCCA
>JAAYSI010000341.1 GCA_012524045.1 Peptococcaceae bacterium
GCTGCTGATTTTGCTTCATATCGCGGTTTATAATTCCACAGCCGCCCAGTCCGAGCAAAAGGGTAAAAACAATTATAGATATTAAGAATTTAATAGCTGTTTTCATTTTACCTCTGGTCCTCATATATTTTTAGTTTTATTATTTGTTGCTAAATTTTTTCTATACTTTTTATATCCCGCAAAAGTCTAAAATTTTAAAAAGTAAATAAATTTTCTATATAGAGAAAATTAAGCCATTTTTAAAAATATGGAATTTTTTAGGCTACCATTTTTTATATTAACGCTATACAATAGATAATAAACAAAACGATTATCCATTAATTAGAATGAGAGGACAGCAGGAGGCTTAAACTTGAAATCTAAACACTCGGTTATACAGTCAAGCCTGTTAAAGATTACTATTTTGCTATTTTGCATATTTGCGCTGCTTTATTTTTTTATTATCTATATTTATTGGACTAAAGCGACGGCTGAAAAAAAATATGAGCTGTTTACCAAAGCAGTTGCGGCAGAAACCATTATAAGCAATAATTTGGACAGCTTAATTGGCATAATTGACGGGGATCTGACAGATGAGCAAAAAATACTAAAAATTAATTCCTGGCTTGTTCCTAGATTCAAAGAAATTTCCATTGACGGGCCTTTGGCATGTATAGGTTACTATGATGAAAGTCTAAATTATTCTTTCCTGTATTATCGAAATGAAAAAATTGAGCAGGGTTATATGCCCAATCACAGGGATATAGTGAAAATGCTCAAAGAAACAGGAGAATCCCAATTTTTTTCTGATTTCGGAATATACGGTTTGGACGGTAAAGGCACTTTTGCGGTAGCAGTACCGGCATTTGCCGAAAACAGGATTATTGGCTATACATGGGCTTTAGGCAATGCCACCAACGTTTTTTTGAATGAGTACATAAATTACAGTTTGTTGTTTGTACCAATTATGCTATTGATTATATTTGTTTTGGCGATTGTTAATAAAAGCATAAAAAGGATAGAAACTTCTTTGGACAATTTTACTCAGAACATCTTAAGTGATAACCTAACTGATCAGCAGGATATGGCTGACTTGCCGGAATTGAAACCGGTCTTTGAGCGAATTCGAGCCCATCTGGAGAATTTACAGGTACTTAATCAAGAGTTGGAGGCTGCTAATGAGAAACTTTCCACTATCATGGAGGGTATCTCCGACGGTTTTTTTTCTTTGGACTCAGATTGGCGCTTCTCTTTTGTCAACAGTAAGTTTAAGGAGTTTTTTGGAAAAGAACAAGTTGATCTTACAGGAGGATAGCGTCAAGATACTATGGGTTTTAAAAATAAAAGTAATCTCCTGTTTACCTGCTACTTTAAGCATCCCTCACTGACTTAAGGAACTGGGAAGCCCAAGTCCTTTTGCCAATATTCAAAATGGTTATGTTACCGATGGTTTCGCTCGATGCTGTAAGCTTTCTCTTCCTGATAATCTCCCGGTCTACTTTTACCTCACTTGCTTCATTTATTGCTGCTTTTTTCTTTCGCATAAATATGTCATACACATCTCCGCCATTCGCTACAAAGACCCTTAACCTGGCCATCTGGTCCACACCCGTTCTACTCCAGCCCAGAGGCCGTGAGCTTAACCTGGACGACAAGATATGGCTAACATGACCTTCTGCACTGCAGCCGATGTAATCCGACGCATACTGCCGCATTATCCCTTCCCAGTTGCCTAGTATATATCTTCTTGCTTCCTGCACAGCTCTCTTCTTTGTTTCCGGCTCAGTTGTACTTATGATTGCTTTAAATAGCTCTTTTACACTTTCCTTGTCTCCAGCATTTATATAATCCCACATAATTGGTGTGGTGTAGCTCATATGCGCTGTAGCTTGAGTTACATACTTTGATAAGTGATAACGGTCCAGTACAAAGATGCTTCCCTTTATCCAGCCTAGTCCATTCTTTATCCATGCAGCACCATCCCCTGATAGGTATATCTTTTCAATAGAATCCATATCATAAGTCTTATCTATGTAGTCCAAAACTTCCACCCATAGCTCATCACTGTTTGCATAAATACCGCTGAAATACCTTGCATTTATTAACCTCCACCGATTTTCCCCAACCTGTTCCCTACCCTCATGTACATATACAAGCTTTGGTTCTGCGTAGCCCCCAGTCTGAAGTGGTACATGATCTTCATCAGCTTCTATGTACAGTACCTTTACCGCCTTTTTATCTTGCTTAACCTCTACTGCGTCATTGTCTACACTGCCAAGCTCACGGATACTGTTCATTACTGTCTGTGATGTTAGATCCACAGCTTCAGTTGCTTCCTTTGCACTTCTACTATAGGGCATAAATACTGCTTCCTCTATGAGTCTTGCCTTTAGTGAAGCATCCATTTTATCATGGGCTTTTATGCCCACAGCCTCATCTGACAGGTAGCTGTATTCGCTTGTCTTTTTATTCTTGTAATATGTCCTTTCATACCTGACCTCGCCAAATATTGTCATAAGGGTCTTTTCAGCTGCTTTCTCCTTTACTGTCCAGTTTCGTTTCCGGTCTTTACTGTTTCTATACGCCTCGTCTATTGTTTCCAAGGCTTCGGCCACTAGGGTTACTCCAATCTCGTCCAACGTCTTCTTAGTAGCTAGAATAAATTCGGATATGTCTCTTCTTTCACGTATCAGATTCTCTAGTTCCTTTTCAAAACTACTGCTGATTTTTTCTATGATTTCCTGTATAATTAGTTCCATAAGAGTATCTCCTTTTCTGTGATTATTGTGGTTCTTCACAAATTACATGATATCACAGGAGAGATACTCTTATCTTTTATTTTTTGGTTTTTTCCCAAAGTAATTTTACACTAAC
>JAAYSI010000262.1 GCA_012524045.1 Peptococcaceae bacterium
ATATAACCCCGCAGCAGCCCCAATAGCTATAATTACAGTAAAAATATCTATAAATTCATGAATTTTAAATGCTTCTACAGCCATTTCATAAGCTACTACAACTAATAATGCCGTTATAATGGGCCTTACTCCAGTAAGCATTGCTTTTAAGCCCTTAGAGTTAGAATACTTAGCTAATAAATTTCCTAATAGAATTAGAATAATTATGGTTGGAAGAATTGTGGCAGCAATCGCAACAATAACACCTGGCCAAGATGCAACTTTAAAACCTATGTAACTTGCAATTTTCGTTGCTATTGGTCCAGGGAGAGCATTTGCAACAGCTATTGCATCTGTAAACTCGGAATTTGTCATCCATTGATAACGCTCAACTGCTTCAGCCTGAATTAAAGGTATAATTGCCGGCCCACCACCAAAACCTAAATTACTTGCCCGCAGAAAAGCTATAAATAAATTCCATAAATCGGTTAACAATACTTACACCTCTTTACTTTATTCAAAATTACTTCTAACTTAAAATTAAGCGAGAATAATTATATCAAAAGCCAAATTTTTTTTAAACAATAGGCCTGTTCAAACAATATCTTGCAAATGATCTCTTATGTATACTTTTCAAAAGAAAAATATCCTGATTTATATAAAAAGGCAGTTAGCAAATTAACAAAAAAATGACAAAACACAGGAACCCAAATTGATGAGGTCAGATGGTAGGAGATACCAAGAATTACACCTATGATAAACACTTCGATTAAAATGAATATTTTATTAAGATATCGAAAGTGTACAATAGTAAAAATTAAACTTCCTATAGCTATTCCAACTTTAGGCTGAATAGTAGCACGGAATAATAATTCTTCTGAAATAGCCCCAGTAAAAAAAATTATAAGAAGTTCTTTTAGTGAAAAATTTTGCAATAAATACATATTTACCGGGTCAAATAACCTTTCCTTAGATACAAATTTAAGAAAAATAAGCTGTATTAATAATAGTAAAGCGCTAGAGATTATTACTATAAAAAACGAAAATATTGTAAAGTCCAGAGAAAATATTTCCTTTAATAATAACTGTCTTTTAAAAGCGAATTGGAAAACAATTGCTAGTAATATCAGTAATAACTGGGACGCAATTAAATTTATTACTAATAATCTTTTTGATATACCTGACATTAATTTACTCCTGCTTACTTAGTGTTAAATTGCCAGATTTGCCTTTTATTTAACAATAAATCAAAGATTTACCTTGAGTAATATAGCAATAAAAACAAATAATATGAGTGACTCCCAAATAAATAAAATATTTTTTAAGGAGGGAAATGA
The DNA here is from genome assembly GCA_012524045.1 of Peptococcaceae bacterium. Taxonomy (GTDB): domain Bacteria; phylum Bacillota; class Desulfitobacteriia; order Desulfitobacteriales; family Syntrophobotulaceae; genus JAAYSI01. Next base: position 1,317 of record JAAYSI010000262.1, read on the forward strand.
TATGGCTGGTGAGAGAAGTTCAAACACTCCTGCCGTACAAGGTTCTGAAAGAGCATTGGATCAACTAAAATATGAAATTGCAAATGAATTAGGTGCTACTCTCGGTGGGGATCGTAGTTCACGTGAAAACGGTACTGTCGGCGGCTATATGACTAAGCGTATGGTTCAATTCGCTGAACAACAGTTAAAAAATGGTCAGAAAATCTAATAGTTGGATACTGTAAATTTCTATAGAAGAAGCATTCCTTAATAGGAATGCTTCTTCTATTTTAGGTATTACTTTTCTAAATATCCTTTATTAATGCATTCCCTAATAAGTTTTTCTATATAATCCCACAATTTTTTAGATCCCTGTTTGGTATGTGAATTTCTTTGCAAAACTTGATCACTAGTAATGTTAAACTTTTTCCATGTATGACCACCAGTTTTTGCGTTAAGAAGTAAAGGTTCCAATCTATCTAAAACAGCAGCAAATTTAGCTTCCGGTGTTTCCCTTGCCTCAAATTCTTCCCATAAATGTTTAAATTCCAAATATTGTTCCTGCGGAAGTAAACCAAAAATTCTCTCGGCAGCTAACTTTTCTCTCTGGCCTTTTGTTTCATTGCCTCTCTTATCATAAATAAACGTATCCCCTGCATCAATTTCAACAATATCATGGATAATTACCATTTTTAATACTTTTAGTAAATCAATATTTTTATCATTAGCATACTCATGGAGAACAATAGCCATTAATGCCAAATGCCAAGAATGCTCTGCGTCATTTTCCTCCCTACTGCCATCAGTTATTATCGACTGTCTATATATTTTTTTTAGTTTATCAACTTCAAAAATAAATTCAATTTGTTTATTTAGCCTTGTATCACTCATAACTATATAATCCTCATTCTTTTTAAATGGAAAAACCGAACCCAATTTTATCGGTTCGGAATTTAGTAACTATTATTAGCTAGCTACTCATTGTTTTTTAATCTTGGCCCATGTATCTTTTAATGGAACTATTCTATTAAAAACCAAGGATTTTGAATTATGGTCTTTCAAATCTGCGCAGAAATACCCTTGACGTAAGAATTGAAACTTTTCCCCGGGTAGTGAATTTTTTAGAATTGGCTCTACTTTACAGTTTTTAATTACTTTAAGCGAATCAGGATTTAGTTTGGAAATAATATCATTGTCATTAATTGAGTCGTCATCTATTTCGTCTATAAAGAGATAATCATATAGTCGTATTTCAGCATCCACAGCATTATTTTCTGATACCCAGTGTATTGTTCCTTTAACTTTTCTAGAACTAGCTCCACCACCACTTTTTGTTTCAGGGTCATAGGTACAGTGTATTTCCACTATGTTTCCTTTAGCATCTTTTATAACATTTACGCATTTTATAATATAAGCTGATTTAAGTCGTACTTCTTTTCCAGGAGAAAGTCGAAAATATTTTTTTGGTGGATTTTCCATGAAATCTTCGCGTTCAATAAAAATATTGCGAGAAAATACTAGATTTCTCTTGCCCGATTCAGGGTTTTCGGGATTGTTTTCAGTTTCCAAAACTTCTTCTTGGTTTTCAGGATAATTTAGGATTACGACTTTCACAGGATCAAGCACAGCCATAACTCGTGGAGCCTTTTTATTTAAATCTTCTCTAAGGCAGTGTTCTAATAATGCTATATCAACTATACTATTGGCTTTAGCTACACCTATACGGTCACAAAAATCTCTAATAGCCTCCGGCGTATAGCCTCTTCTGCGAAATCCTGAAATTGTAGGCATACGCGGGTCATCCCAGCCTCGGACATATCCACCTTCGACTAATTTACGCAGTTTACGTTTACTAGTTACTGTATTCGTTAGCTCTAAGCGAGCAAATTCATATTGCCTAGGTTTATCTCCTTCAATTAGTTCATCAACTAACCAATCATATAATGGTCTATGATCTTCAAATTCTAAAGTACATATGGAGTGAGTAATTTTTTCAATAGCATCACACAAAGGATGGGCAAAATCATACATTGGGTAAATGCACCATTTATCTCCGGTCCGATGGTGTTTTTCATGCATAATTCTGTAAAGAACAGGGTCACGCATATTTAGATTAGGTGAGGACATATCAATTTTAGCCCTAAGGACTCTGCTGCCATTAGGAAACTCCCCTGCTTTCATCCTTTCAAATAGATCCAGGTTTTCTTCGATGGATCTACTGCGATAAGGACTTTCTTTACCAGGTTGGTTTAATGTCCCACGATACTCTTTAATCTCTTCTGCTGAAAGGTCACAAACATAGGCTTTTCCCTTTTTAATTAAGGTTACGGCGAAATCATAAAGTTGATCAAAATAATCAGATGCATAAAATAAGCGATCATCCCAGGAAAATCCTAACCATCGTACATCTTCTATTATTGCTCTTACAAATTCTTCCTCTTCTTTGGTGGGATTGGTATCATCAAATCTTAAATTGCATAACCCGTTAAACTCTTCTGCAATGCCAAAATTTAAACAAATAGACTTAGCATGTCCTATATGAAGATAACCGTTCGGCTCAGGTGGGAAACGTGTGTGTACCCTACCGTTATATTTATTTAATTTTAAATCATTACGTATTATACTATGGATAAAACTGGATGTAGAATAGTCAGTATTAATTTTAGCTACCCCCCTGGATAAAATTCTCACCTTTTAGTATAAATCATTTTTTTAAAATAGCAAATACCAAGGCTAAATTATAAAAAGCTTTGGTGAATCAATTGTTTAAATTCTTAAGACCAGTTTAAAAACTTATACCATGCTCATTAAAGTAATTAATGATCTGTTGTTTCTCTTCTTCTTCAGCGTGATTAGTAAGAAGTATTTTTTTATCTACTATTCCACTCCATTTCATATAAAGCGATTGTTCAAATTGTTTTTCAATTATAGGATCTTCGTACTTAAGGAAAATTACTATAAAATAGGGTTTAACATTACCTGTTTCAGCCAAACTGCGTAGGGTATCTAAACCTATAACAAGAGTTGTGGATGCATTTTTAGGTATATCGTTGACTAAAGCAAACTCGTCTATAGCGATAGGATAGGAATCTAAATCTGAGGAAAAAACAATTGATTTACTCCAAAGACTTACCGCAGGATGTTCACCAACATTAGTAAATTGTATTTCAAATTCGAGATTTTCCTCAAATATCACTCTCGGTGAATCTTTGAAAGTAAAATAGGGTCTATTTGCTTCTTGTTCTTCTTTCCATCCTGAAATAGTAATATATACCGTTATTAAAGCTGTAATAGCCAAAACAACCGTTCCAATTGTTGCAATCATGCTTGTGTAATTAACTAATCGATTTCTTTTCTTAGTCATACACCATACCTCTATATTTTTACATTAATTGAGTGTTCACTGCAGCCATACTATCTAACCAAGAATTTGATATTTGCTTTTAGTTTTATCGATTTTCGAGAAAATATTGATATGATCCATTATGAACAAACATATATGTAATAATGTTTAATTGGAATATACAAACAGATAAATGGAAAAACTAGGAATCATAAATACTCTCTATCTACCTATCTTCGCTCGCCTGAACAAATATAACTTTTACTGGAAGGTTGTGAGAGCAGTATGAAGATACTATTTCTTCCATTTTTAAAAATTTCCACAGGGCACCACGCTGTAGCAGAAGCCCTGATACGTTCTCTGGAAAAAAGAATTTACAACATAGATTGTAAAAAAATTGATATTTTTAGCTATACTGATAAATTACTTGAAAAAGCCTTTCGGGTGACATACCTAAAATGGATTGACCATTCGCCTGAAACCTTTGAATGGATTTATCGAAATTTTGTTTACCCGTCAAATTCTACAAAACATCTCAATTTGTATGAGAAAAAATTTCTAGTCAAGATGAAAAACCTAATCGAAAATGAACAGCCGAATTTAATTGTATGCACCCAAGCCTTTCCCTCTTTTTTAATCAGTAGATTGCGTTATTATGGAGTAATCACCCCTCCGGTTATAAACGTATATACAGATTTTTTTATAAACAGCCTTTGGGGTATCCACGGTATCGACTACCATTTCGTTCCAGATTTTTGCATAAAAAAGCAACTAGAAAACAAATATAACATTCACCCTAACCATGTTTTTGTTACCGGGGTTCCAGTTGATGATTGTTTTCTTTCAAGTGTTAAATCTAAAAGTGCCCATTCTCTACCCTATCATATTTTAGTCTCCGGTGGAAATAGCGGTTTAGGAGAAATTCAGCAACTTATCAGTAAATTGCCCATAGATAATAACTACTATTTTTCAGTACTTTGTGGACACAATAAAAAATTATATCGCGAAATCATTTTTTTAAATCAATCTAACATAAAACCGTTATCCTATATTTCTTCAAGAGAAACGATGAATGCTCTTTATGATGGGGCTAATGCCATAATTACTAAACCCGGTGGCGTCACTCTCAGTGAAGCTCTCTGGAAAAGACTCCCTATTTTTGTTCATGCTTCTTTACCCGGGCAAGAAGACGTAAACAAAGAGTTTTTGCTTAAACGAAAACTCATAAAAACTTTAGATTTAAACACCTCAATAGCCGTACAATTGAACAGCTTTTTTAGCGATGTTGAGGAACAAAATAAGTTAAAGCAAAGAGTAGATGAATATATTAGCCAATTTGAATGTCTAGCCTGGCAAAAAATTATGGAATTGACGATTAAAACTATGCTTAAACCTCCAAAAGTAGCAACTTTTTCCGATTATAATAACTTGGGGATGTGAGCTATGTTTGAGTATTCAAAAATTTTATTGTTAGCTCTAGTACTCTACGGTTGTCTCTATTTTTTATTGCCCGAACTATTCTTACATTTTTTGGGCTTAGGATCTTGGAAACGCCATTATTCTCCAGGAGTTTCCCTTACCTTTGATGATGGACCAGACCCAATTTATACGGTCAAACTTCTCGATATATTAGAAAAACATAGAATTAAAGCTTGCTTTTTTCTTGTAGGTGAAAAAGCTGAACAACATCCCGATTTGACAAAAAAAATTTTAGAAAAAGGTCACCAAATAGGAACACATGGCTATTTACATAAGCATGCTTGGCTACTTTCACCTACTAAAACCTGGTACTATTGGAATGAAAGTATAAGCATCTTAAAGAAAATTGTGGGATCTGAACCTGAATTTATTAGACCCCCATGGGGAGGTTTTAATCTTGCTCTATTTATCTGGGCTCTCGTCAAAAAGAAAAAAATTATCATGTGGAGTGTAAAAGCCTTCGATTGGAAAAAAAATAGAACCCCTTCAGATATTGTTAATACAATAATAAAAAATTCTGCCGAAGGCGGAATAATACTACTTCACGATAGTGGCGGTGAAATTGGAGCACCGACTAATACTCTATTATGCCTAGAAAAACTTATCAAAAAACTAAAAACTGAATTAAAATTACCAGTTGTTCCGTTAAAAATTCCAGAATGGCCTCTCTTTAGAAGATTAATTTACCGTTTGTGGCAGAAATGGGAAAAGGCCTATGCCAATTGGAAGAATATCCGCAGGATAGACGATCAGAGTCTTTTTCGCTTGGCACTGGTTAAATATAAAGGGCCTAATCTAGTTAATGAATGGGGCCAAATTTTAGCAGAAAAAGGGGATTTAATTGGGGAAATACATTTCGATAACAGCAGATTTCCCAGTATGGATACAGATACCAAAAATATTGGTATTAGTGCCTTAAAAAAAGTCCGTTTTTCACTACCTATCTTAGCCAACTATGTTGCCCATAACCCTGATTTTAAAAGTGTAAATGTATATTTGGGAGTTACTATGTTGAACAAAGGAGCAAAAAACCTAGGGTTTTCTGTTCAGGAATACCCTTTCAAGGATGGGAGGTTGATCGCAGCATTACAAAAAATCCTTATTAAAATTTATCATCCATTAGGTGCTAAAAGAAAAACGGCTAAATTAGGTTTTAAGCCAAAATTGGTATGGATTACTCGGGATCAGTTATTAAAAAAGTATTATAAAACTAAAAAAACGAATTAATTCAAAATTGAATTCATATTTCATCAATTTAAATCAGATTAAAATTATGTATTATTTTTAAGGGAAAAATGTTATATTATTAAAATATCTAATTAAAAATATATTTGGAGGAGATATTGTGCAAAAACAGGCTATTCTAATCAATATTAACGACAATGTCGCTACTACAGTTACTAGCCTCAAAAAAGGAAGCACTGTTAATTTTTTCGCTGAACAACAGATTAAGTCAATAACTTTAAATAGCGATTTGCCCTTTGGTCATAAATTTGCCATAAAAGATATACCCCCTGGTGAAAATATAATAAAATATGGTGAAAGCATCGGCACTGCTACAACTTTAATAAAATGCGGTGAGCACGTGCATGTTCATAATATGGTTAGTAACAGAGGTCGTGGTGACTTAAATAAATAGTAAATAAAAAGAGGAGGAAACAATTTAATGAAATTTAACGGATATCTACGCCCCGACGGTAAAATCGGTATTAGAAACTATCTTGCCATAATTCCGACTTCAGTATGTTCTGCAACTGTAGCTTTTAATATTGCCTCGCATATTCCTCAGGCGATTGCTCTGCCAAATCAACATGGTTGTTGCCAACTTGGTGGAGATCATGAACAAACAGTAAATACCCTGATCGGTCTTGGTAAAAACCCCAATGTAGCCGCTGTTCTTGTAGTAGGCTTGGGATGTGAAGGAGTACCAATCCGCAAAGTTGCGGAGGAAATTGCTAGTACTGGTAAAACTGTAGATACGTTAATTATCCAAGAATGTGGCGGAACCTTAAAAACAACCACACTTGGCATCCAAAAAGCAAGCAAGATGGCCCGAGATATTTCACTTATTAGTGCCCAGGAATTCCCAATAAGTGAATTATGTTTAGGGGTAGAATGCGGTGGTTCCGATTTTACATCGGGCTTAGCTTCGAACCCTGCTGTGGGAGTAGCCTCGGATTTACTAGTGGCTGCTGGTGGCACTTCGATGCTCTCGGAAACTACAGAATTTATCGGTGCTGAACATATTTTAGCCAAAAGAGCTAAAACTCCAGAATTGGCCAAAAAAATACTTGACTTGATCCAAGATTGTGAAGAAAGAGCTAAAATGCTGAACATAGATATTAGAGGCGGACAACCAACACCCGGAAATATTCAAGGCGGAATAAGTTCCATCGAAGAAAAGTCGTTAGGTTGTATCTATAAAGCAGGTCTCTCGCCTATTAGTGGCGTCTTGGCTTATGGAGAAATTCCTAAAGAAAAAGGCTTATATATTATGGATACTCCCGGCCAGGATGTTGAATCAATTACAGGAATGGTAGCTGGTGGCGCAACAATTATTGTATTCACAACAGGAAGAGGCACCCCTACAGGATCACCGTTAGCGCCTGTTATAAAAATTACAGCAAATCCTGAAACTTATGAAAAAATGTCTGACAATATAGATATAGATGCTTCAAGTATTATCTTAGGAGAAAAAACTATTAACCAAGTAGGACAAGAAATTTTAGAAGAAATAGTTGCAGTAGCTAATGGCAAACTAACAAAAGCCGAAAGCCTAGGACACCGCGAATTTGGTATTTACAAAATTGCTCCTACATTTTAAGTATTAAATTTCTAGTTTAAAGATGGTATTGAAACTAAGCCTGATTGATCTTCTTTAATACAATATAGAAAAATAAAAAAATATCCTGAATTTTATTTTAATTCGGGATATTTTCTATTTTTCAACTCCAGTTCTGGCTGTAATTCCCCTGTCAAACGGATGTTTTATTTTTTTAATTTCGGAGATATAATCAGCAAATTGTAATAGTTCAGCGGCAGGATCTCTGCCGGTTAGAACAACTTCCAAATTTTTTGGTTTTTCTTTAAGAAATTTAATCGTTTCGGCCCGATTCACCAGGTTATAGTTATATGCCGAGATAATTTCATCTAAAATTATTAAATCAATCTGATCTAAACTACAGATTTCCCTAGCTTTTTCCAGTAGTTTATTATGTTCAATAATACAGCGTTTTTTCTGTTCCTCTGTCATCTGAAAAGTAAAACCAAACTTCTCTCTACTTCTCAAAACCTTGGTATTAGCTATGCTATCAAAAACTTTTAATTCTCCTGTATCCTGGCTTTTCAAAAATTGAACCAACAAGACCTTATAACCATGGCCAAGAGCCCTTAAGGCTAATCCTAGAGCTGCTGTTGTTTTGCCTTTACCATCACCGCAGTAAATATGCACAAGCCCTAATTGCATAGTTGAAACTCCTTCCCCAAAAAATAAAGCTAAAGACTAAGACCTACCATTAAAATAGGGCAGAAATTGCGGCACACCGGAATCAGGGTGCTTAATAACTGAAAAATTAGCTTTGTAAGTCTTAGTTATTAGTTCTTTGCAAAGCACCTCTTCTCTAACACCGTCCTTGACAAAAACTCCATTATCAAGAACAATCAAATGATCGCAATACTGACTCAACATGTTTAAATCATGGATAACCATAATTATAGTCGTTTTCCACTCTTTATGCCATTTATACAAATATTCCATTACCATGCTTTGATGGCCAATATCTAAATAGGTTGTCGGTTCATCCAAGATAAGTATTTGGGGTTCCTGAGCCATAGCCCTGGCTAAGGATACCAATTGCTTTTCCCCGCCACTCATTGTGCCAATTGTTTGATCTTGCTTTGCTGTCAAATCAAAACATTGTAAAGCATAATTAACAATTTCTTTATCCCTAGCCTTAAGAGATGATAACGGTTTTAACCAAGGATATCTTCCCATTTCCACCACTTCTCTCACAGTAAACGGTGAAGAGACAGAATTATTCTGCTCGAGAAAAGCAATCTGTTTTGCTAAGTCTTTCCGAGAATAAGTCTCTAATAGTCTATTATAGAGAAAGACACTCCCTTGACTAGGTTTGTTAATACCACTTAAAATTTTTAACAGGGTCGTTTTACCACTACCATTGGGACCTAAAATTCCAGTGATTCGTCCCTGAGGAATTTTTAAAGAGATATTTCGTAAAATCAGTGTTGAGTTATACTTAAATGACACTTTATCAAGTTCAAATACATTCTCTGTCCTCGGCACATTTGCTAAATTAAACATATTTTCTCACACCTTTTTTTTAAGAAGATAACCAAAAAACGGTGCACCAGCCAAAGCCGTAATTACTCCAATAGGTATTTCCATGGAAGGAATAACTGTTCTAGCTATAGTGTCCGACCAAAGAAGGAAAATTGCTCCTGCTAAACAAGAAGCAGGTATAAGTACTTTATGGTCTGGCCCGACAAGTAGTCTAATGATATGAGGTACTATTAGTCCGACAAAACCGATAATACCAACGACCGAAACTGCTGCTGCCGAAAGTAAAGAAGCTGCCACTAGAAGAATAACTCTTATTCCTTCCACATTCATTCCTAAATGTTGAGCCGCCTGTTCACCCAAAGATAAAATATTTAAGTTGCGGTAAAAGGCGTAAATTAGCAAAAATCCAAATACTAAATATGGAATAAGGAAAAGAACTTCTCGCCAATTAGTCGCTGCTAAGCTCCCCATCATCCAAAAAACGATAGTCCTGAGTTTTGTACCTGATATAGTTATCGTAAAAGAAAGTACTGCCCCAAGAAAAGACTGAACCACTACTCCTGCTAAAATTAAGGAAACAGTATCGCGTTTTCTTTGCCAGGCAATTCCAAAAACCATTAACAAAGACAGAATTGCCCCAAGAAAAGCAAATAAAGGTATTGCAGCATTCGCTAAAAAACTAGATGGATTAATAAAAAGTATTGCTCCCGCAGCTCCAACTGCCGCTCCAGAGGATACTCCCAAAATGTAAGGATCAGCTAGAGGGTTTCGCAAAACACCCTGAAAAGCAATCCCTGCTGTACCAAGCATTGCTCCGACAATCATTGCGAGAAAGACTCTGGGTAACCGTAGTGATAAAATAATATCTTCCTGTATGCTGTTCCAAGTTCGGTCAATATCCACCACTGGCAATTGATCTATTAATATTTTTACAGTAGTACCCAAAGGAATAGGAACTGAACCTATGCTAATTGTTATGAGAGTCGAAATTAGAAGAATAATTACCATGATTGGAAACAAACATATCTTTTTATTCATAGTATAGTACTGTTCCTTAATTGTTTTCATTAAATAGTTCGGGATAAATTGCCTTTGCCATTAACTCTAAACCCTCAACAATTCTAGGTCCTTGTCTACTTATTATATTATTATCCAAACTAAATACCATATTAGATTTTACGGCCTCTATATTCTGCCAACCTGGACGCGTTTTGATATTCTCCACTACTTGTTTATCCATATAACTATAAGTTTCAATAATTACATCCGGATTACGAGCGATTACCTGCTCACTATTAAATTGGCCCCATCCTTGGATATCAGTAGCAATATTTACTCCACCTGCTTTTATAATTAACTCATCTAGAAAAGTACCACTACCAGCAGTATATAGATTATTATCTAATTCCAACCAAACTTTGTGTTTTTCATCTTCGGATAATAAAGCAACCTTTTCTTCAATGCTTTTTTCTTTAGCCTGCATTTGCTCGATTAGTTTATTCGCTTGCTCCTGACTGTTTGTTAGAATTCCGATTTTTTCAATATTTTTGTATACTCCTGCAATATTCGTAGCTTCAAATACCGCTACCGGAACCCCCAAGTTTTTAATTTTAGCTAAATCCTCTGTGGAAGTTTTCCAATACATAATTAGATCCGGCTCTAAGTTAATAATCTGTTCAAGGTTAGGGTTTAGGGGATCTTGAAAAACAAATTCTGCCTTTTCCATGATATGCTCCGGATAATCATCCCATTGTGTAACAGCTATTGGATCTTGATTTAAAGCACAGAGGATCTCCGTAGAACTGGGTAATAAAGAGATGATTCTCTGCGGTTCCGTTGAAAGAGTAACATTTTGTCCTATGTCATCTACAACTGTAACCGGATAAGTAGTCTGGAAGTTACCAGCAATATCCTGATTATCCTGAGTTGACTGGGGATTATTAGCAGCGCTGCATCCAGTTAATAAAAGAATTAACACTAGAAAAATACTAATAAACCGACGCATACCTGTACCTCCATGAAATTTTACTCGAATTTTATAAACATCTTAGATTAGGTATTTTCATTCTTTTCTTAAAGCTTATTACAACTTGCTATGATTTTTTCTTTCTGCCAAAGCTCATCCTCAATTTCTAATCTATAACCTTCACAATTTTCAACATGCCAATCAAAAAAAACGCTTTCTACGGGTGAAAAATTCTCCATAATAGCCATAATCGAACCTCCATGGATGATTAAAGCAGTTTTCAAGGTTTTATCCTGCTTCATTTCTCGGATAATATCCTCAAACGCTTGACAACACCTCTCCTTATAATTCTGAATATCTTCACCTCCGGGAAAGCCTACTGTTCCTCCGCTGGCTACCCATTTTTGATAAAGTGGATTATTTTTTAATTGTAGATAATTCTTACCTTCAAATTCCCCAAAGTCATATTCTGATAATGCTGGGACTATCTTTATAGATAAGTCGGGGTAAATCAATTTAGCAGTCTGGCTACACCTTTTTTTAGGACTTGCATAAACCTTATCAACCTCCGGATAATAGCCTTCCATAATTTTTTTCTTTAATTGAATCTTGCCTGCTTCATTTAAAGATTCATCTGAAGTACCGATATATCGTCCTTCGAAATTAGCCTGGGTTTTGGCATGCCTAATCAAATAAACATTATAGATCATGTTGAAATGACCGTCCCTTTCTGGCAAATAATGCTTGATTTTGATTATGTAGATAATTAACCCTTTAATCTTATCGCAATTCCAGCCCAGACTCGCTCTACCACTTTAGCATGAGAAACCAAAATTTGGTAAACCCTTCCAGTCTCGTCGCGCCAAATCCTTTTTGTTTGCTCTAGTGGGACAATTCCACAACCAATCTCTGTCCCTAAAAGAATTTTATGTTTTAATCTATCGATATTAGCTGCAAAATAATTTGTAGGGGATATCTCTTGCTGCAACAAAGAACTTACACCGTCTTGTATATTTTTAATAAGATCCGCTTCATACATATTATCCAAGTTTTTTTCGGTAGCAAGATCACAAATGTTAAGCTTGGGCCCATATTGTGTTAATGCATAAGTTGTTTTACCTTGATGCTTACCCCCAAAAATAAAAATCATACTAATTCCCCCGTTTTTAACCTATCTTCCAGTTATACCCATAAATTTTCTCTATATTAGTTTAGCTGGATAATTATAAGTATTGTCAATAACAGTACTTCTGCTAATTCAACGAAAGCTCCTACTACATCTCCGGTAATACCTCCGAAGTTTTTTAGAGAAAAATAATAGTAAAAAATTGTGAAAAGAACTAACCCAATGGGTAATAGCAAATTCTTTATCCCTAATAGGTTATAGACCAGAATGATTACAACTATAAAATATAAACCAAGCACAAAAGGAGTTTTTGGGACGACAGCCTCCCTAAAAGTATTCGCTAAGCCATCTTTTTTTGCACAAGGAAAACAACAAAGTATATAAGCCTGAAATATTCGGGATAAAATTGGAATCAATAGCAAGGCAAGAGCTATTTCTTTTCCAGCGCAAAATATTTCATAAAAAAGAGCGGTTTTAAATAATAACATACCAACAAAAGTCATTACAGCAAAAACTCCAAGTCGAGAGTCTTTCATAATGACTAGTTTTTCTTCTATTTTCTTTCTGGAAAAATATGCATCCGCTGTATCCATCAATCCATCGTTATGTACTCCTCCAGTAATAATAAGAAAAAAAAGCGCCAAAATTATCGAACTAGCATAGTTAGACAAACTAGCATTTACTAAGAGTAAATAAAGACCATAAGCTAAAATCCCAATTAATAACCCCACAAAGGGCATTAAGAGTGGCAAAAACTTCAACCTTTTTTTAGTCCATTCAACTATAGGTAAGGGTATCACTGTAAAAAAAGAAAATGCTAATATGATGGAATACAAAAAATCTTTCATTTAATGAGCAATTCTCCTTTATGGCATTGATAGCTTGAATACACACACTCAATGGCTGTATCGCTTACTTGAACCAGCTTGATATGTAATTGAGCTAAAGTGAGTATATACATTTCAGTTGTTTGATTATATATAAATCCATCGGAGAAAACATCATTAGAAATAATAATCAAATTCGCTACTTTATTTCGGATCTTTAAGAGGTCATCAAATATTTTATCTCGTATTGATTCTGGGCGAATTAATGCAGAACTATTAAATCCAGTTTCCGTTAATCCCTCGACCCTATCAAACATTTCATTAGCTAAGAGAGTGCCTAAACAATCTACTAAAACAGTGTCCTCAGATTTAAGATGATCAGTCACCTCTCCAATATTCAGGTTTTTATCTATAGAAATAAATCCCTTATTTGCTCGCTTTTGTTGATGAATTTGGATTCTTTTGGTCATCTCTGCATCATAATAACGAGAGGTTGCTAAATAAATTTTTCTACTTTTTCCAGCTAAAAAAATCGCTAACTTTTCTCCAAGAGAGGTTTTTCCGCTTCGGACTCCACCTGAAATAAATATTTGCATCTTTTAATACCTCTAATCCCCATCCACAGATGTCAATCATCCTTTATTTCTAACCTTATTTTTATCTGGTATCCACCAGGATACTACCATCAATATTCCCCTGTTCAAATGTGCCCATCTCTCTAATAATCGCCATAGCATTGTCCATCAAATAGAAAGCAAACGGGCAACCCGTTCCCTCACCTAATCGCATATCCAAAATAAAATAGGGAGTAAGCCCTAATTCCTGTATTGCAATAGCATAACCAGGCTCAGCGGATAAGTGGGAAGGAAACATATATTGAACGCATAGAGGGTTTAACCTCGCTGCAAGCAATGCCCCGGCAACCGATATAACCCCATCAATTACTGTCGGTATTTTGTAATAAGCACAACCCAAAAATACTCCTGCGATAGCCCCAATATCGTATCCACCAACTTGGCTTAACACATCAATTGGATCTTTAGGATTTGGTTGACGCCTTTTAATCACTTCTTTTAAAACCTCTTTTTTGTGTTGATAGTCTGGCTCTAACATACCAACACCTTTTCCAACAACTTCCTCAGCAGATCGCCCAGTTAAGCTCATAATTACGGTAGCAGATGTACTTGTGTTACCTATACCCATCTCCCCTGTCCCAATTACCATATAATTTTGAGCAACTAATTCCCTAACCATATCAATCCCTGTTTCCAAAGCCTGCACGGCTTCTTGTCTGGTCATCGCTGCTTCTTTTAACATATTTCTGGTACCACGGCGTATCTTCTTATTTACAATTTGATCATAGGGAAGATCTCCATTCACACCCACGTCTACTAAAATAACATCCGAACCTGCTTGACTGCTAAAGACATTAATACCTGTGAGTCCCTTCGTCATATTGAGAAATTGGGTAATTGTAACAGAAGCTGGAGCTCCACTCACCCCTTCCTCACATATCCCGTTATCTGATGCAAACACAACAACACATTTTTTGTCCAACTTATTTGAAACTTTCCCAGTGATCGAAGAAATCCTAGCGGCAATATCTTCAAGTCTTCCAAGACTGCCTATAGGCTTCAGTAAGTTATCTATATGCCTTTGCGTTTCAACGGCTACTTCTTTATACACCGGAGAAATCCCATTAATTACTTTATTTAATAATCTCATTTTCTGCTCCTTTGCTTTCTTTTACCAAATCTTAAATTAAATAAATAAAAAACCGTTCTCCGGGAGAACGGTTAATATACATGGCTTACATACATTACCATGCATTTGCTAGAATTAATTCTTACCCAACCCCAGGAGTTACGTACAGGCTGGTCTACCGACTTGGCTTCCTCCTACTCTGACACCTTCCCGCGTTAGCGCATGCAGTGGTATACGTCATTTCGTCAGCTTCACGGTTGCTGGGACAGTGCGGGAATTTCACCCGCTTCCCAATTAAGTATTGTCACACCTGTATCTTAAACACAGTATTCAATTATGACAATTATATAATATAATACTACTCTACATTTTATCCAATTGCAATAATCTGATTATTAAAATCTGCAAATTTTTATTTATACAAAAACGCTAGCTCACCTAGCGTTTAATTTAAATTAGGATGATGGTTTACTATTTTTAATAAAAGCAATTACGCTTTCATCATTTTCTTCTCCAATTACATTGTTTAAAAGGAAATCTAAGCCGCGCGGAGTAGTTTCAGATGACTGAATTAGATCATCTAATCCAATTAGTTCTAGATCATTATCCTCAGATGAGGTTGATCTATGGGAATCACTACTCCTTGAATTCTCAGATTTTTGATCGATATGGTTTTCTGGCGACGATTTGGTAATTGTAATTTCCTCTGATTTGGCTAGATCGTCAAATCCAATTTTTGCTCGGGCGATAGTATCTATAAAACTATCTCCCTTTCCTAAGCTATCTTGGGAGTTGTTATAAAATACATTATTAGAATTGCTCACTAGCTGATAGCTATTATTCTGATCAAGTGCAGCTTTTAGCGCCGTTTTAATAAAACTAACTCTATCGTCTGAGGGGAGTTGGGCTAGAAAACGCCATAATTCAAAGTCCTCATCTTCAGAGATGTAAATAACTAAATGACCAATTGTTTTCATTGTTCTGAAGTAACTTTCCTTGTTAAATTATTAACCAGATTGGCAGCCATAACCCTAAAGCCTTCAGCATTACCAAATTGGGGATTATCGATAAGAACCTTATTTTCAATATTTAAATACTGATAGATCATTTCCCCCACTTTGCCAGCTACCAAAACTGTATGAATTCTACCAGCTATGGGTTTTAAAGTTTTCATTACATCTCTGGATATATCAGTAGCTAACTGCGCCAACATCCTTTGCATTATTGGGTTTAGATCAATAGCACCGTTATTCCAGGGATAAAAACCATTGTTAACTCTAAATACCTTATCTAACTCTTTGTCGTCAGTCTCTATAGGGTTAAAATGGTCTGAAGTCATTTCTTTTAATTTTTCCGCTACACCTGCATATGCCCATTGCAAACCTTTCTCAATACTAAATGAATTCGGTGGATCAAGCATTATTCCATCGTAAAAAGTTGCAATATCAGTTGTTCGGAAACCAGGATCAATTACAACTACATAACCATTCAATAACTTAGTATTTATGGCATTCCCGTTTTCATCTAAAGTTTCTTTAATATATACGCCATAACTTTGAGGTAAAACCCTAGATCGCAGAATGTTCATACTACGCATCTGTCCTTTAAAAGGTCCAGATAAAAAAGTAACGGAAAAAGATCCTTTTAACTCTGCCTCATACTTATCTTTAAGAGGAGCATAAAATTTTACAGGAACACCGGTTCCTAAGTAAATATTAGTTTTAGGATAGGGCTGAACGAGAGCCAAGGCGACAATCAGTAAAGCCATCGCTTCTTCATCTGTGGATTTATCTTCATCCCAGCAATAATGAGCTTCTTTGGGATTTAAGCTTTCGGCCAAACTCCCCATAAAATAATGTCTCTCTACACCGGTGGAATTATTTCGTACTATTACATCAAGAGAAACTATTTGTTTATCCAAATCACTTCCCTTATTAGGCTCGGTTTTGCCAAGGATAGAAAAAATTCTTTCATTTCCGTTACAAATCACTGCCGGAAATAAAACCTTTATATTTCCAATATCAAGTTTTATGGCACCAAAACCGGGATCAGCACCAGCAACTAGAATATCGTTTTCAAACACAATCTTTCCCCCTTATTCTACAAAAAAATATTAAATAATATAATTTTTACTATTTTGTTAATTGTATACTAAAAAAAGCCTCTTGGGAAGGTTTTATGGCGTTCAAATCTTAAATTTAAGAATAATCATCCTATTTCAGGATAAAATAAACATGCTATTGCTCAGAAAGGAGTACATAAAATGCTCGTAGGAATAGCCCGTACTATCATTTTATATTTGATAGTTGTTTTTGTATTAAGAATAATGGGTAAAAGACAAGTTGGGCAACTCCAGCCTTTTGAACTTGTTATCATACTGATTATCTCGGAGTTTGCAGCAATACCAAGCCAAGACACAAGCATCCCGCTTCTTGCAGGGCTTGCGCCCGTTTTTATTCTTCTTCTCTTAGGGGTCGCAATTGCTCAATTAACTCTTAAGAGTCAAAAAGCACGTGGGGTTATCTGCGGAACACCTGCTCTTTTAATTAATAAGGGACAAATACTTGAAGATCAACTTCGTAAACATCGCTATAATTTAAGCGATTTGCTTGAACAACTTAGGGTTAAAAATGTACCTGATATAGCCGATGTGGAATATGCAATTTTAGAGACTAACGGACAGTTAAGCGTAATCCCTAAAACCATGAGAAGACCGGTAAATCCTGAGGATTTGCAAATTCAGCTTAATCCGGAAACTTTACCCTATACCCTAATCATGGATGGAAAAATTCAATATCAAAATTTCGCTAAAGCGGGCATAACTGAGGAATGGCTAAACCAACAACTTAAGAATGCTAAAATCACGCGAGCTGAAGATGTTTTCTTTGCCTGCAAAGATTCTCATGGTCAATTCTTTTATCAGTTGAAACAAAATGACAAAAGGAATGAATAACATTATGCGTTCTACAGCTATTATTCTACTTGGTTTTGTAATTCTTATTGGGAGTTCACTATTAATAAATCACTGGATTAACTATACTTCCGTTAACATCCTTATAGAATTAGAGCATGTAGAAGAACTTTTAGACTCAAAAAAGTTTGAGGAAGCGCAAGTAAAAATAGGCAACACATATAAATATTGGCTAGAAATAAAAAACTGGTATGCAATAGTTTTAAATCATAATACTCTGAAAAGTATTGAAATCAGCTATTTAAGACTACAGCAATATATTAACTATCAAGATACATCATTGGCTCATGCAGAGCTAAAAACATTGCAACTATTATTAAAAGATATTCCGGAGTCAGAATCTTTTAAGATTTATAACATCCTGTAAGTGACTATTATTCATGTTTTCTGAGGTATAAAATGAATAATAAATTGAAACATTTTTGGACTATTTTAAAAAAAAATGAATTAATGGCTTTAGGAGGACAAGTAAGCTATTACTTAATTCTATCATTCTTTCCATTACTTATCTTTTTATTAACTTTAATTAGTTTTTTAAATCTTAACAGTGAACAGTTTTTTGAGGATTGGAAGTACTTTGTACCCGAAGAATCATATTATTTGGTAGAAGGTATTATATATGAGGTTTTTTCGCAACGTAGCCCCACACTGCTGTCTCTTGGTATGTTAGGAACAATATGGGCATCTCTTAATGGAATCAATGCCTTGATGCGAGGAATTGTAAAAGCTTATGGTTTACAAGAAAAAAGAAGCTATTTGCGTTTGAAGTTAACGGCAATTCTATTTCTAATCACAATTACCCTAACAGTAATTCTTTCTATACCAATTTTTTTTTCGGTGAAAATCTTAGTAATCAGTTATTATATTTGCTCGGAGCAACCGGTAATATTTCATACTATTGGCAAAAGATACGCTTAGCTTTGCAGTTTTTTTTGCTTATAACTGTATTTATTTTATTAAATAAAATAGCTACACGATCAATTTATAGCATAAAAATGATATTACCTGGATCCGTTTTCGCCTCTTCTGGATGGCTTCTAATCTCAGTATTGTTTTCCTATTACATTGATAAATTCAGTAAATTCTCTTTAACATATGGCAGCATAACAGGCATCATTATCCTGCTGATCTGGCTCTATTGGAGTGTCGAGATCCTATTATTAGGCTGTGCTTTAAATGCCGTGTTAATTAATTTTAGAGAAACAAAAAGATCATAATGTCTTTTTGTTTGACTTTTAGAATAAATCAAACCTCGTCAAAAATTATTTTAGCCTAGAAAAATCTAAGGTTGCAAAGTAATCTTCTATAGTTTCGGCTCTTCTAATAAGCTCAACGCTTTTATCTGGTTTTACCAACAGTTCTTTCGATCTAAGTTTTCCGTTATAGTTAAAGCCCATAGCATGGCCGTGAGCCCCGGTATCGTGAATAACAATTAAATCTCCTCTATTAATTTTAGGAAGCATACGATCTATAGCAAATTTATCGTTATTTTCGCACAGACTACCTGTAACATCATACATGTGATCTAAAGGCATATTTTCTTTACCCATTACAGTAATATGGTGATAAGCACCGTAGATACCTGGCCTCATTAAATCAGCCATTGAGGCATCGAGTCCAACATAATTTTTATAAGTTTCTTTTAGATGCAATACTCTAGCAACCAGATAACCATAAGGCCCGGTAATCATTCTTCCACACTCCATCGCAATTTTTAATGGGTGTAAACCTGCAGGCCTAATCATTTCATTATATAATTCTTGGATTTTTTTACCTATATATTTTAAATCAACCGGTTTTTGTTCTGGTCTATAAGGAATTCCAATGCCGCCACCCAGATTAATAATTTCAATATTAATACCCAATTTATTTTTAATCTCTATTGCTAACTCAAACATCATTCTGGCTGTTTCTATAAAATAATCAGGATCCAACTCATTGGATATTATCATTGTATGGAGCCCAAACCTTTCAGCTCCAAGTTCTCTTACTCTAGAATAACAATCAAATAATTGTTCCCTTGTTACCCCATATTTCGCATCTTCCGGGTTGCCAATAATGGAATTACCGCCTTTACGCAACGGTCCCGGATTGTATCTAAAGGATACTAATTTAGGGATGCCGGCCTCCCTGTTTAAAAAATCTATATGGCTAATATCGTCCAAATTAATTATTGCTCCAATTTCTCTCGCTTTCTTGTATTCAATAGCAGGAGTATCATTTGAAGTAAAGACTATATCTTCACCCGTAAGACCCACTCTTTCGGCAAGAATTAGCTCAGGTAAAGAACTGCAATCTGCTCCTAAGCCCTCTTCCTTTAAAATTTGCAAAATATAGGGATTTGGTGTAGCCTTAACTGCAAAGTACTCTTGAAATTTCGGAGCCCATGAAAATGCTTCCTTTAGATTGCGAACATTCTCCCTTATTGCTTTTTCATCATAAATATGAAAAGGAGTTCCAAACTTGCTAGCAAGGTTTTCTAAAAATTCATGTGAAAAAGGCACTACTTTCTGAATCATATAAAATTCCTCCTAAAAATAAAAAAGTCTACGTGATACCCGTAAACTTACGAAAATCCGTAATACCATTGCTTAGCATAATAGTATTACATTTATTTTCAAAGTTCCGGATAGCGCTTCATTCCAAAATGTCATAGAATGACAGTCTTATACTTAATTCAGTATAAGCCCAGCTATTGTTTTTGGCCAAAGACAATAGCTTCGGCAATTATTCCTTTCAGTATTCTTCATTGACGGCCAATCTCTAAATACTTACTAATAATAACTGCTCCTCTATCCAAATCATGACAAATAATCTACAAACTACACGATATAATAACACAAACAAAAGTTTATTACAACTTTTTATTTATCTTCTTATTCTTCTTCAGACTCTTCAGTAACATTACCAAAATCTTCAAACTTAGGAAGTTCATCAATGGAATTAAGACCAAAATGTAATAAGAAATTATCTGTTGTTCCATACAAAATTGGTCGCCCAGGCCCCTCTTTGCGTCCCAATTCCTTAATTAATCCTTTGTCTGCCAACGTTGCCAGTACCTTATCTGACTGTACACCTCTGATAAAATCAATTTCCCCTCTAGTAACCGGTTGCCTATAAGCAATGATCGATAAGACTTCCAAAGCAGCATTAGAAAGAGTTTGAGTAGGCTGCTTATACAAAATCTCAACGAACTTGGCCATCTCCGGTTTCGTACCGAGCCGAAAAGCATCCTCAATCTCAATAATGGTAATTCCTGATGATAAGGATTTATATTTTTCTTTTAAATCATCTATAAGATCTAAAACCTTATTCGGCGATAATTCTAAGATTTCAGCAATTTTTTTTACACTCAGCGGCTCTTTGGCAACAAATAAGAGAGCCTCAATGGCAGCAATTTCTCTTTCATGAAAAAGCATTAATCTAACTTCCCATCCTCAAAATCCAAAAGCTTTTCGGTCGGAACGATAAATATATCATGATTTTTGCCTTTCTGTTCCGACTTAACCTTGCCATCTTTTAATAAATCAAGCAAAGCTATAAAAGCAATAATGATTTCTGCTTTAGAATTATATCTTAACATTTCACGAAATCTAATACCTTTAGGTTTAAGAATTATTTTTCTAATAATATCATTTATCATTAAATCTACAGGTATTTGTTCTATCTGCACATAAAGCGGAATAGGCTCTCCTTTTTCAACTCTTTTAAGAATACCTTCAAATGCGTTAAGTAGATCAATGGTCGCGATACCTTCTAATGGATCTGGAGGAGTTATTTGTAACATAATTTCCTCTAGATTAACCTCTCTAAAAAATTTATCGCCTGTAGATTCTTCTCTAGATGCCAGGTAAGCTGAGATATTCTTAAATGTTTTATATGTTATAAGCCTATCAATAAGATCCTGTTTTATCTCCTGTTCCATAAGCAAATCATCTGGACTTTTCTGGGGCTCTGGAAGTAGTTGGCGAGATTTAAGAAACAGAAGCTGAGCAGCTAATACCAGAAATTCGGAAGTAATTTCTAAGTCAAAAGCCTCATACGTCCTTATTGTCTCTATAAATTGGTCAGCAATTTCCGCAATTGGAATATCATAAATATTTATTTTGTTTTTTTGGATTAAATGTAATAATAAATCCAACGATCCCTGAAATACCGGAAGTTCAACGTAGGTTGCTTGTTTATTGGAGTTCATCAGATTCCCATCGCTTTACGCACTTCATTCATGGTTTCAGACGTTATATATCTGGCTTTCTTAGCTCCCTCGGCCAATACCTTTTCGACTTTCCCTTCTTCTTCCCAATTTTTTCTTCTTTCTCTATAGGGGCTAAGCACTTTATCTATGTTTTCAGCCAAATAATTCTTACAAGAAACACATCCTATTTTTCCTGCTAAACATTCCTGTTCAATTCTAGGAAAATCAGCAGAGTAAATTTTATGAAATTTGAACACGACACAAACCTCTGGAT
>JAAYSI010000263.1 GCA_012524045.1 Peptococcaceae bacterium
CAGGCATAGGTAAGCTAATATTTCATTTTTCTTATCGTTCAAATTAATCACCTGTTCTCCTTTTTTAATGCCATTTTAGAATGGAAAATCTTATTTTAGGACACAAGCTCTAGAGGCTATCGGCCGGCGGAGGTGTATTTAGCTTACACGGAGTATATTTGCCGTCCAACGAGGGTTTTTTGTATTTACCGCAGGGATTGGCGCACATCATCCCGCTATATTCGCATTTTACTATTGGTGGTGGGACGTGATCAGGTAATTTGGCTCCGCACTTTCGGCAATAGTCCCGCTCAGGATCAATAGTGTAGGCTTTGCACTGAAGACATTGTCTTGGCTTGGGCTTCGGTGGTTTGCAATTACCACAATAAGGATTACATGACCAACACAAGAATACTACCCCCTAACCTAAATCTTAAAATGATAATAAAAAAGCTAATAAAGGACCCTATTCTTATATAAATGCATAATCCATACCAATAAACTCAGAAAAGTATATTTTACATTACTCGCTCCCCACGCGGCGCCATATCTATAAAATCAAAAAAATAAGCGTGTCCCCAAGAACACGCAATTTAATAAAGGAATATAAAGACTTGTTTAAATACGAATGTTTAAATACGAATGTTTAAATACGAAGACGAACGCTAAGAACTAACCTCTCTATTTAAATTCATCAGGTACCGGTGCAGAGGTGATTATCCCTAAGTCAAGCAAAAACTCGTCCGTCCGTCTGGGTAATTTGATGCTGGAATCATATTTTGCGGCCAAACGCAAGGTATTCATAGCCGGAATCAGGCTCGCCAAATCACCCGGCAAATCAACATCCGGAATCATCTCCACTATACTTACAGGAATATTCTTCTCAGTAACTTTCTGCACAATCATATCCAAAGCCGTGAAACCATAGCGATTATAAAACACTCCATCAAAATCAAAAGGTGTGGCATAGGTGTACCCTATCAAATTAAAACCGCCTTCCTGGTCAATAGATTCAACCAAGCCGGCACCGATTTGGCTTTCTAAACCATTTGCTCTTCTAGCGCATTCTAAGCCTTCCGCACTGAATGCAAGCATTTCTATCTTTTTCACAGCTTCTCGCAACGTGGCAGGCTGGAAGATCGGAATATCTCCGCCCAGTATTATTACGCTATCAGCCAGTCGGTCCATGCTACCGTTTTTTAATATGTAATCTGCTGCGTACTGCATTCCCTGGTCAAAGGTTTTACCCTCGTCCACAAAGATCTCCTTAATCGCCTCAGGCTTAGATAGGGTAGCAACTATTTTTTTGAGGTAGTCCATATCCCCGCCTTTGTTCTGACAGATATAGATATCACAGCAATCTGCCTCTATACAACTATCTAAGATATCTAAAAGGGAAGCTTGGTAAAATTCTTTGGCTTCTTCCGGAGTTAAAATTCCGCCTTTTTCTTCAGTCAATCTGGTCTTGACTTCTCCTACTTTAGGTACTTTAGTAAATACAACAACAGCATTTTTCAATTGCTTTTTCCTACCTTTCTCCTTTAATCTCCTGTTCCAAAACTTCAAAGAAATATTTCATAAAGCTAATTCTGCCGGCGGCAATTTTCTTAGCTTCTGCCGTATATAAACGTTCGGGTATTTTTTTCAACTTCAGTTCAAATTCTAAATTTACGGTATGTTTGCTAACATCTATAATCCGGCCGTTTTCGGTGACATTATCCTGCAAATAATCCTCTATGTTTACATCGCTATACATTCTTTCACCATGGATACCGGCTAAAATATAAGAACGGGCAATTCCAAGCGCCCCAATTACATCAAGCTTATCCGCATCAAACAAAATTTTAGCCTCTATGCTCTTCGGCAAAAAACCGCTGCGAAAGCGATGGCTACGAATGCAATCCTGTATTTCCCAAATACTCTGCTGTTCGTAAGCCAAATCTTTTAAAATAGGAGCAGCCATCTCCGCCCCCAATAAAGCATGATCAATTGTTCCGGTCTCATCTTCATCTTCATATCTGCGTGCTATATCGTGTAGCAAAGCAGCAGGTATTAGAATAGCCAAATCAACCCCCTTTTCCTTTTGGGCTAAAGTCAAGGACATTTCAACCACTCTTAAAACATGATCCAAGTCGTGGGCCGCATAAGAAAGTTCTTGTTGCACAATTTCTTGCATCTTCAGATAGCGTGGATCTAATTTTTCCCAAGAAAACAAAAATCACACCCCCGACTTCAGCTATTTTTTGCAATTTCTTACCTTTAAAAGAAATCTCTATTGCGGTATTTTGTGAGACCTTTTAAGTAAAACTATTCTTTAAAACAGTATACCAATAAAAGGGCCCGAAACAAATCCCCAAAGAAAATATCTATAGTTACCTCAGGGGTTTTATAGTAAAATTAGTAAAATAAACCTAAGTTATTAAAGTTATCAACAAACCTAAGCTATTAGAAACATTGGAGGAAATAACTATGCCCAAAATATATTTTGACCAAGCAGCCACATCATTTCCTAAAGCTCCAGGTGTGGGAGATGCCTTAAAGTATTATATTGAACATTTAGGTGTGAATATCAACAGAGGAACTTACGGCAGTGCTGTTTCCGCCGAAGTAGCCGTTTTAGAAACACGGGAGGCTTTATGCCGGTTATTCAATTTTCCCCGGCCGGAAAATGTCATATTTACTTTAAAT
The DNA here is from genome assembly GCA_012524045.1 of Peptococcaceae bacterium. Taxonomy (GTDB): domain Bacteria; phylum Bacillota; class Desulfitobacteriia; order Desulfitobacteriales; family Syntrophobotulaceae; genus JAAYSI01. Next base: position 2,668 of record JAAYSI010000263.1, read on the forward strand.
ATTACCTATGCTCTTAATATGCTGCTCAAAGGAATCCTACGGCCAGGGGATCACTGCGTGGTATCTTCAATGGAGCATAATGCTGTGATGAGACCGTTGTTTCAGCTAAAAGAAACCGGAGTGGCTTTTACGAAAGTCCAAGCCGATAGCGAGGGTTTCCTCGAGCTCAAAGATATAGAAAAAGCCGTTAAAGAAAATACTAAAGCTATCGTTTTGAGTCACGCTTCCAATGTCTGTGGCAGTATTCTGCCTTTAGAAGAAATCGGCAACTTCTGCCAAGCCCTAGGTATATATTTTCTTATCGACAGTGCCCAAACTGCCGGCTCTGTCCCGATAGATATGGCTAAATATCATATTGATGCTTTGGCCTTTACCGGACACAAAGGCCTTCTGGGGCCTCAAGGAATAGGCGGCTTTCTGGTTAAAGAAGAACTCGCTCAAAAAATGGAGCCTTTGATCACCGGCGGTACGGGCAGTCTGTCCGATCGCGAAGAATTTCCTCCCTATCTGCCCGATAAGTTTGAAGCCGGTACTCCCAATATCCCCGGAATTTTCGGTTTGCAAGCCGCTCTTAAATATTTGGAACAGCAAGATATAGTCGGTTTACACGAACAAGCGTTAAAGCTAACAGAACAGTTTATTAGTGGCGTAAAAAATATTCCCGGGATCAAACTGATAGGCCCTCAGACCTTAGAAAACAGAACTTCCGTAGTTTCTTTGGATTTTCCGGAAAAAGATAGTGGAATTATCGCCTATCAATTAGACAAGGACTATGGCATCATGGCCAGATCGGGTCTGCACTGTGCTCCTTCCGCTCACCAGACTTTAGGAACTTATCCTCAAGGAACACTTCGTTTCAGCTTTAACCATTTTAACACTGCCGAACAGATAGATTACGCCTTAACTTCTTTACAAAAACTTTTGCGCAATTAGTTGGTTTAAAGTAAAATGCAAAATCCCTTATATAAAACTTTTTGAATAAAGAGTCAAAGTATATTGTATTCTAGCTCAAAATGCTACCAATAAAGCGATCAAGGGTTTATAATTTAGAGGGCGCAAGTTGAATTATTCCTTATAAAAGTATAAAATTAGTTCAGCATATTGCCAGATAAACCATATTCCTGATTTAATATAAAAAATTTAATCAAGTGAGGCGATGAAGATGACCCAAGAATTGTACAATCCATATGTGACAGCTCAGACCCAATTTGACAATGTAGCTGACCAAATCGGTCTTGATGAAGGAATTCGTGCATTGCTACGCCAACCCAGCCGCGAATATCACTTTACAATCCCCGTAAAAATGGATGACGGAACCACCAGAGTTTTTAATGCTTACAGGGTTCAACATAATGATGCTCGAGGACCGGCAAAGGGTGGAATTCGTTTCCATCCAGAAGAAACAGTCGATACCATCAGAGCGCTATCCATGTGGATGACTTGGAAATGTGCTGTTGTGGATATTCCTCTAGGTGGAGGCAAGGGCGGAATTGTCTGTGATCCTCGCGAATTATCCCTAAATGAACAAGAAAAGTTATGCCGTGGTTATGTAAGACAACTAGCTAAAAATATGGGACCAGTCCTCGATGTCCCCGCTCCCGATGTTATGTCTAATAGCCAGCACATGCTTTGGATGTTAGATGAGTATGAGACCATCTTCGGTGGTCATTATCCTGGAGCTATCACTGGAAAGCCTGTCGGCATGGGAGGATCTCTTGGCCGTACGGAGGCAACCGGCTACGGTGTTATTTACAACCTGAGAGAAGCCTTAAAAACTTTGAATATTGATATTGCAACGACTACCGCAAGTTTCCAAGGGTTCGGTAACGTAGCTGAATATGCTGCTCGTCTCTATGCTAAGATGGGTGGTAAGGTTATCGCTATATCTTGTTGGGATAATCAAGACAAAAAATCCTATACCTTCCGGAAATTAAGCGGACTCGATATAGAACAAATGGCTCAGATCAAAGACTCCTTTGGAACGATAGATAAGCAAAAAGCCCAAGAATTGGGATGCGAGGTCTTAGGCGGCGATGAATGGATTGCTCAGGATGTTGACATTATTCTTCCTTGTGCCCTGGAGAATCAAATAACTCCTACTACTTTTGCTAAAATGAGCGATCAGGTTAAAGTGATTTGCGAAGGGGCCAACGGACCTACAACACCAGATTGCGATGAATTAATCAAAGCCAAGGGCATTTATCTTGTTCCTGACTTTCTCTGCAATGCCGGTGGAGTTACCTGTAGCTATTTTGAACAAGTGCAATGCAATATGAACTACTTCTGGTCTAAGGAAGAAGTCTTAGAGAAGCTGGATTTTAGAATGACTTCCGCTTTCCACGCAGTCCACCAACTCTCCCAAGACAAAGGATTATACATGCGTGATGCGGCCTATGTCATAGCCATTAACCGGGTTGCGGAAGCAGTAAAGCTTCGTGGCTGGGTGTAAGAAGATAGCCGTAAATGTTCAATAGTTAAGTAAAAAATTCCCTCCCACTGTTTCGTACCGTGGGAGGGTTTTTCTTTTGATATTCTATTTAATTATACTTAGGACTACTTGGCCTGCAAATAGCCTTCCGCCTTTAATAGCTCTGCGATTAATACCGCCCCGCCCGCTGCCCCGCGTAAGACGTTATGAGAAAGGCAGATAAATTTATAGTCGTAAATTTTATCCTCTCTGAGGCGGCCCATGGTAACGCCCATACCGTTACCAAAATCTCTGTCAAGCTTAGTCTGTGGTCTGTTTTCCTCTTCAAAGTATTTCATAAAAGGTTTTGGGGCATTTGGAAGCCCTAGAATTTGAGGTTTTCCTTGATAATTACTCCATAAATCGATTATTTCCTGTTTAGATGGTTTTTGCTCAAAGCTAACAAAGACAGCTGCCAAATGACCATCTGTAACAGGTATCCGAATACATTGAGTGGTAATAACTGGATTTTCGGCTGGAACAATTGCATCCTTCTGAATTCGACCCCAAATTTTTAGAGGTTCATTCTCGCTTTTATCCTCTTCGCCACCAATATAGGGAATCACATTGTCTACCATCTCAGGCCATTCTTCAAAATTCTTTCCGGCACCGGAAATAGCCTGATAGGTACAAGCTAAGATTTGTTTCGGTTTGAAATCTAATAAGGCATGAATCGGGGGGACATAACTTTGGATAGAGCAATTTGGTTTTACCACTATAAAGCCATTTTTTGTACCCAAACGCTTTCTCTGCTGTTCGATAATCTGAATATGTTCAGGATTAAGTTCCGGAATAATCATTGGAATATCACCAATGAGACGGTTGGCTGAATTACATGATATGACCGGTGTCTCTGCTTGGGCATATCTTTCCTCAAGCAATTTTGTTTCTTCCTTGGCCATGTCTACAGCACAAAATACGAAGTCTACGTCCTCGCTAACCTCTGAAACATCGGCAGCATTTTTTACAATTAAGGCTTTTATAGGAACCGGAATCTCCGTATTGAGCTTCCATCTGCTGCCTACGGCCTCTTGATAAGTCTTACCTGCTGAATGTTCACTTGCTGCAATGGATACAATCTCAAACCACGGATGATTATGCAACAAGGAAACAAGCCTCTGTCCTACCAGACCTGTCCCGCCAATCAAACCCACTTTTAGTTTTTTCTCCATATATCACACATCCTTGAAAAATAATCTATCAAATACAGTTCATTATATAGTTTATTCAAAAGCCTACTTAAGAAGTATAATTGAATTAATCAATATCTGCAACAGCTTGTACAATTTTCTAAATTTATGAAAACTAATATCTGTCGACACAGCCTTAATAATTATTATTTTCAAAATTATTAAACAAAATGGTTGGAAACACAGCTTGGGAGTGGTACAATAATAGTAAATACATACACCGCATTCTATATACTTAACAAAGTCGTTTCTCTGTACTCTAACTTGTAGATACAATTATACACATTAAATCCAATACCAAAGGAGGAATGAAAATATTACATAAATAAGAGCGAAAATTATCACATGGATTGTGCAAATATTGGATTGATTGGTAGGTGATATTATTGGACATAAAGGAATTACAAGCAGAAAGAACCGGTATCTTTAGGGATGTTTATAGTAATAAAATACCTAAAAGGGTACCTGTCAATTTATCTTTAACTTTAGAATTTACAGCCGGGTTTGGTAATCTGAACATGGCCGAAGCCCAATGGAATCTTTCATTGCTCGAGGATGCTGCTGATAAACTCTGCCAGACTTTTTATTCAGACTCTTGTCCCTTTGGGGGATCAATGAGATATCCTTCCTACTATCAGACTTTACAGTCTCAGTCTTTTATTATGGGGTCCAACGGTTTTATCCAACACCCTGAAGTAGTTGGCATGGACGTTGAAGATTACGACTATCTTATTGAAAAACCCTTTGATTGTATAGTAGAAAGAATTATTCCTCGACAGTAC
>JAAYSI010000264.1 GCA_012524045.1 Peptococcaceae bacterium
AAAGAAATCACAAGAGTAAAAGAGAAGATTACGGATTTTGGCTGTGAATTTCATGAATCTAAAGGATTAAATTATACAATTTTAGGTTTGATTGGGAATACCAGCTTGGTTGATCCGGGGGTGCTTATGGCTCTGGATAGCATCGAAAAAGTAATCCACGTTCAGGAACCCTATATGAAAGCCAATCGACTTTTTCATCCGGAGGATTCGGTGATTAAGGTTGGGGATAAAGAAATAGGAGGAGGACATTTTGCGGTGATAGCAGGCCCCTGTTCAGTGGAAAGTGAAGAGCAGATAATTAGTATTGCCAAAGAGGTAAAAAAAGCGGGAGCAAACTTTTTAAGAGGAGGAGCTTTTAAGCCACGATCCTCACCCTATAGTTTTCAGGGATTGCGGGATGATGGTCTGGAATTGCTTAAAAAAGCCAAAGCGGAAACCGGATTGCCGATAGTTTCCGAGCTTATGTCCATTGAATATTTAGATAGATTTTCTGAGGAAGTTGATATAATCCAAATAGGAGCCAGAAATATGCAAAACTTTGAGCTTTTGAAAGAAGTAGGCAAGGTTGACAAACCTGTGATTCTCAAAAGGGGTTTATCAGCCACCATTGAAGAATTACTACTTGCATCAGAATATATTCTGGCTCAGGGTAATGAAAATGTAATTCTCTGTGAGAGAGGAATTCGAACTTTTGAAAAATATACTAGGAATACCCTCGATCTCGGTGCTATTCCGGTGATAAAAAAATACAGTCACCTACCGGTAATAGTAGATCCAAGTCATGCCGGTGGGCTATGGTGGCTGGTAGAGCCAATGGCTAAAGCGGCAGTTGTAGCCGGGGCTGACGGAATAATGATAGAAGTGCACAATGATCCGGCCAATGCAAAATGTGACGGGCAGCAGTCGCTTAAACCCAAAAGATTTGCTTCTTTGATGGAATCTTTAAAAGAGCTTGCCAAAATTCAGCACAAAATAATCCGATAGCAGATTGGAAGTATTGCCAACCTGTACTGGATAGACCTGAAACCTAGATAAAGCGGGGAGGAAAATTGATGATAGAACCGGACTTTAAGAAGATGGAAATAACAATTGTAGGCTTAGGTTTGATCGGAGGGTCTTTGGCCAAAGCTTTGGCCAAGCTGAAACCACGAAAAATCTGGGCAGTAGATAAGGATGAACAAGTGATACGTAAGGCCCAAGAATTAGGGATAATTGAACGGGGCTTTACCAACGGTCATCTTCCTTTGCGAAGTTCGGATTTGGTCATTTTAGCCCTTTATCCGGGCGCTACGGTGGATTTTGTTAAACAGTATCTTGAAGATTTTAAGCCAGGTGCCTTATTGACCGATACTGCAGGAATTAAGCAGGAAGTGGTGAACGCTATCCAGGATTTTCTGCGCCCGGATTTGGATTTTATTGGAGGGCATCCTCTTGCCGGTAAAGAACACAGCGGATTTGATTTTTCTGCTGCGGATATATTTAACGGCGCCAATTATATTTTAACTCCGGTAGCTCAAAATAAGGCGGATAATGTGGAAATGTTAAAAGCAATTATTAAAAAGATTGGGTGTAAAGAGCCGGTGCAAATGAGCCCGGAGGAACATGATAATATCATAGCTCTAACGAGCCAACTTCCGCATGTTATAGCAGCCTCTCTGGTCAATAGCAGTCAAGTAGATAATATAGAGTATTTATGCGGTGGGAGTTTTCGAGATGCAACCAGAGTGGCTCCAATGAATGTTCAACTATGGTGTGAGTTGTTGCTCAAAAACAAACAAAATGTTTTGACTCAAATAGATGCATTTGTAGATAATATAAGCAAGATAAAAGAGGCCATCGCTAACGAAAATCAACCGGCTTTGGCTGAAATACTCAAAAGAGCAGGCAAGTCGGCAAAAGTCATAAATTAAGTTAATTATTTTAGTTTTACAATATTCTAGGAGAGTTAAATAAATCAGGTTTAAATTAGGCTATTTAAAGCAGGTTAAGTAAAAATTAGATGATTCTAAGTTAAATTCAAGAGCAAGGAGGTCCTAGTTTTGCAAAGTCTAGAAATAGTTCCTTCGTTGTTGGAAG
>JAAYSI010000324.1 GCA_012524045.1 Peptococcaceae bacterium
GAATATGAAGGCAAGGTAGGAGAAACCACCTGGAATCATTTATTTAAAAATCAGAAGGTACCTTTTATAGGTGGAATAAATGAACATGATTCAAATAAAAATCAAAATATAGATGTAAGTGAAACACTTGAGTTTATAGAAACAGCGGCAAAGATAATAAGTGAAAATGAAAGTCGTGGGTACGGAACTGTTAACCGTAAAGACGGGACCGGTTCACCATCAGCACCGTATTCCTTGAGTATTGGTAGATTACAATGGTATGGTGTAAGAGCACATGATTTACTGAAAAAGATAAAAGACAAAAATCCAGAACAGGCTAAACAAATTTTAACAGGTACTACTATTTATGAAGAACTTATGCAGGACAGGAGTGTTTTTATAAGCCGTCCTTTAAATGAAAAAGAAGCTGAGGCAGTTTCAAAATTATTAACTACTCCTGAGGGAATAGAAGTTCAAAACGAAACAATGATTAATGATGTGGGCGATTACATTAGGGTCGGAAAAAATTGGGGAATAACTGATGCAAGAGCTTTATTGTATTTTGCAGATTTATACAATCAAAGCCCGAAAAGTACTAAAGCAATTGTAGAAAAAGTCCAAGCTAATGGAGAAGTTACTTTAGAAGCCCTTCATAAAGCAGCACTGGAAGACAGCACAATGGGTGTGTATAAGGAAAGAAGAAATGCAACTTATGAAAAAGCTTTACTGTATGATGGTGCAGGAAATAAGTCTGAAGTAGGAGCTATTAGTAATAGCAACAAAAACAAACAGCAGGAAACGTCTTCGGGAAATGATACAGCAAGTGCAGCTAATATAACTGAATATGTGGTAAAAAGCGGAGATACTTTAAGTAAAATAGCAAAAATGTTCAATACAAGCGTAGAGGAATTAGCAAGATTTAATAAAATACAAAATGTGAATTTAATTGTTGTAGGGCAAGTAATAAAAATACCAAAAGCCAACAGTGCTCCGGTTAATAATACACTAACCGACAATAATTCAATATCAACCGGAAATGTAAATGTTGATAAATTCCTTTCTATAGCTTCCGGTGAATTTGGATATGCAGAGAAAGGAGTGAATATAACAAAATATGGAGAATGGTATGGCATGAATGGTGAAGCTTGGTGCGTTATGTTCATATCTTGGTGCGCAGACCAGGCAGGTATCCTGGGAGATGTTGTTCCAAAAGCGGCCCATGCCTTTTATATGAAATGTGGATACATAGATAAAGGAAATTACAGGACAAGAGAATCCGGATACATTCCTAAAGCAGGAGATACAATTATATTTTCAGAAGGACTTGAGCATGTGGATAATGTATCTCAAGAAAAGAGAAATTACAAACATGGTGGAATAGTGGTGGCATATGATCCTGAAACGCAAACAGTATATACTATTGAGGGGAATGCAGGCAATGAAGTAAGATATAGAGCATATAACTTAAATCATATTGAGATTGATGGATATGGAATAAACGGAGGAACTACATATGGACAGATACCTTCTAATGTATCAATTGGTTATATGGGAACGCAGTAATTATAAAAATTTAATTTTATAAAAAATTGATGTTAAAATGTATTTCATTCTAAAAATCGTGCGTTTGTCAGAAAACATACAATAGATTTTAGAAAGGAGTTTGATTAAAGATGATAAAAATTATAAAGAAGAATTGTTTGATTATATTTATTATATTGGCTTTAGCTTTATTATCATCTTGTGTTGCAAAAAATTCGGAAGATGTTGATGATGCAGGAGATGTTAAATATAATAATGATGCAGAAAAGGATGTTACAGATAAGGACAGTGAGTATGACAGGAACACAGAAGCAAATGCAGGAGATGAAGAAAAAATTAACAGTGAAGAACTTGCATTTACTGAAGTTAACGGCAAAGAAGTGAAAGATATTTTAGTAGAAAATGCCGGTGCACTTTTAAATGACTATACTAAAATACAGTTGCCGGAAGAATACTCAATTTTTGATGTTTCAAAGGGTATTTTAAACAATGATGATGTTTTGGACATCGCTGTTGTCGTTGAAAAAACTCCGGGTTTAACATATGAAGACAGGCAGCTTTATGTGTTATTATCTAATGAACAAAATGGATATGATATTTTAATTGATAAAAATGATCTGGTATTAGGCAGTGAAGATGGTGGCCCATTTGGTGACCCATATAGTGGAACAAAAATAGAAAATAAAACATTAGAAATTAAAAATTATGGAGGAAGTTCGGATAGGTGGGGTACTACAGAAAAGTTTAAAATGATTGACGGAAGACTGAAACTTGTAGAAGAACGAATATTAGCATATTCTAATACAACAGCCAGCGGAGAAATAAAAATTATTGATTTTTTAGAAAAAACCAGCAAAACTTATTCAGTTTCAGAGACAAATAAAGACGGGGAACATTTATTAGATTCAAAATCCATAAGAGTGATAGAAGATGTTTATTTTGATGAAAAAAAGCCTGAAAAATACTATGAAATTATCAATGAGAAAGTTTTTTTTAATAAAGCTGAATATGGGGAAAAAGGTGCATTGTATTTAGGGATGCCTATGGAGGAAGTTGAGAGGGTATTAAATGAAATGAATGTTGAAATTTTAAATGAAATAGAGATTACCTCTCATCCCGATGATTGGAATTATGGAAATAAAGAGTTTTGGATGAAGGATTACCATATAGAATTTGACAAGAAAGACAACATCTACGAAATATATGTACATGGAAATATTCCCACAGAACGCGGATTAAAAATCGGAGACCCAATAGAAAAAATGGAAGAACTTTATGGGGAAAACTACAAAAAATCCACAGATGGCGGAGAGACACGTTTTAGATATGATATGGGCGATTATAAATTTTGGGGGATTTTTAGTGAAGATAATAAGCTGAAAATATGGGCATTGGCCAGAAATTTAGATATTGACTAGATTATAGGAATATACAAGGGAAGTAGGCAACACAGGTTGTTTTAAGTTAAACGGAATAGAATATGAAGCAGGAATCGAATATAAGTGTCGAAAAATAAAAAAAGTGCAATTCATCCCAAAAATCGTGCAATTCGTCAGGAAATCCGTCAGGGGTGAAAAAAATTTATTATAATATACACATAAAATAAATTACAAAAATGAGGGGGGTAAAAATATGAGCAGAGCAATTACAGTTACACCGGAGGAGTTGACAAGGACAGCCAATTCAGTAGAGGGCAAGACAAAGGAGTATGTGAGTTTATATAATAAACTCTACAGTGAAGTGGATTCAATGTCAAAAA
>JAAYSI010000265.1 GCA_012524045.1 Peptococcaceae bacterium
CTCAGGAACCAATACTCGGAAGCGGGTATTTTACTATAAATTTGAGGTAACAATTCCTGCCGGTGGAAGTGTTCCTGTCACAGTAAATATGCCTAAAAAACCAAGCCATGATTTTGCCGGCATCCGTTCTAAGAATAAAGGCGTACAGGGTTACGATGTAGTGACCTCCTTGGGAAGCAACCTGCATTTCGCGGCCTTGACTGCAGAGCTAACTTCCACAGAGCCTATCGAGATCGTCCGGCATAATTACGGTTTCAACTTAGCCCAAGGAGTAACCAAGGTGGAACTGGCTCCTCCCAAAGAGTATCATTTTTTAGAGATAAGACCGGTGGAATAGATATTAATTGTAAAAAGATATTTACTCTGAATTAAACTGTATTGTATATTGCAAAGGTTTCTGTTCTGGATACCTTTCTAATATAAAGGAGAAGGAAAGAAGGAGGTTATGAGATGGCAGAATATGTATGTTCAGTATGCGGATTTGTCTATGACGAAGCAAATGGAAGGCCTGAAGCAGGTATTGCTCCGGGCACAAGGTGGGAAGAGCTGCCGGAAGATTGGGTCTGTCCCCTCTGTGCTGCAGAAAAAGCGGAATTCGAGAAACAGGGTGAAGCTGTTTCAAACCGCGAGGAAAAAACGAAAGCGGTAATTGGCACGCCAATAGATACCCAGGAATTATCTCCGTTGGAGTTGAGCGCACTTTTTACGAATCTTGCCCGCGGATGTGAAAAACAGTATAAGCTGGAAGAAGCAGCCCTATTTAATGAGTTGGCCGCTTATTTTAAATCAGTTGCAGCACCCGCTGAGGACCCGAATTACAACCGCTTACTTGAGCTTATCGAAAAAGACCTTGCAGAATATTTTCCTAATGCCAATGCTGTAGCAGCTGAAGCCAAGGATCGGGGGGCGCTTCGGGCCTTAGTCTGGAGCGAAAAGGTTACCCGGATTGTAAAATCCCTTTTGTCCCGTTATCAGCGCGAGGGAGAAGCCATGCTTGAAAATGCAGATATTTATGTTTGTACTATATGTGGGTTTGTCTACATAGGAGATAAGCTACCGGAAGTTTGTCCCGTCTGTAAGGTACCGAATTGGAAATTCGAAAAGGTTGAAGGGAGGTAATAGAATGACTACTAGGAAATATGCAGTAAGAAATATCCGCTTGTGTACTAAAGACTGCCTGTGTCTTTATGTTTGTTCTACAGGGGCAACAGACACTGAAAATAGTGTTATTGATGTTTAAAAATGCATCGGCTGTGGAGATTGTGCTGCTGCTTGTCCATCGGGCGCAATTTCTATGGTACCGTTTGAGTATCCACCTCAGCAACCTAAAACTGACTTAGTTGTTAGTGCTATGAAGGCTCTTTTGCGCAGCAAATCCGAACAGGAAAACATAGCCTCCGGTTTATCAGGTAAGCTGGCCAAAGCCATTGAAAAAGCCAATCGTCTAATGGCCGAAGATATCATCCGGGAAGCAGGTTATATGCTGCCCCAAAGCGAAAACACTAAGAATTTATTACAATCTTTACTTGCTCAGAACCCTGAAGGTTTTCCGACAGAGGTGGCGGAAAAATTAATAAAAGCTTTAGACCAAAAGGAGGAAAAAACGATGAGTGGAAACAAAACCCTTGCTAATTTGATGGAGGCCTTTGCCGGAGAATCTCAAGCTAACAGAAAATATCTGGCCTATGCTCAGAAAGCTGAGAAAGAAGGAATGCCCAATATTGCCAAATTATTCAGGGTAACAGCGGAAGCTGAAACTTTACATGCTTTAAAACAATTCGAAGTCGCCGGAAAGGTGGGCTCAACTGCCGCTAACCTGAAGGATGCTATTGACGGAGAAACTTATGAATATAAGGATATGTATCCTGATTTTGTCAAGGAAGCTGAAGCTGAAGGAAATAAAGCTGCTTCCATAGCCTTTAATTTTGCCTTGAAAGCGGAAGAGGTTCACGCCAGATTATATCAGGAAGCATTAGATAGTCTTGATAAGCTTGATCAGACTGAAGAAGTGTTCTATTATCTCTGCCCGGTCTGTGGAAATATTGAAAAAGCTGTCCCGGAAAAATGCTGGATTTGTAATGTCCCCGGAAGTAAATTTATTAAATACTAAGCCTACGCTGAAATGCCAAAGAAGTAGAAGAAATCGAAAAGAAGAAATAGAAAAGAAGAAATAGCTATATAAATGAAGTAGTGCACATCACCCGTCTTTGTACTCCTTAGATGAGGGATGTGCATTATTTTTTGTCTGCAAACTCTCACAAGGGGCGAAAAATCTTAAAAACATACTCTTTAGTACTCATGATATTGGATAACTTGTTCGATAAACTTAATGAATACAGAATCGACAAGAATTGAAATAGGAAAAGTTATTTTAGAATCAGGGATGAGTATGGGCTCAAAGAGGAGGAGAAACAATGCCAGCTAAGATTTTAGTTGTTGCCGACTCAGCGTCCGAGAGATTAATCATCAAAAATACGCTAAGCAAATATTACCTATTAACTGCTTCCGACGGCAAGGAAGCTAAGCGTATGCTTGAAGAGCATGATGAGATTAACTTGCTTATTCTTGATCTAAGTTTGCCCAATAGTAGTGGATTTGAAGTTCTGGAATATCTAAAAGAGGTCGAGCGGTTTCCAAAACTGCGCACCATAATATTGACCAATCCCGATGAATTAGACAAGGAAAGTAAAGGCTTAAAGCTTGGTGCGGTAGATTATATTCGTAAACCAATTCATAAGGATTCGTTTAAAGTCAGGATTGACCTTCACATTGCCCTCTTACGGGCGGAGCACTTCCTGAAACAACAAGCAGGTGAACAGGCTCTGGCTTTTGACCTAATTTTCGACCAAGCTCCTATTGGTATTGCAATCTCCCATAGCTTTGATCCGAATCATTCTGAAGGAGCTATTATAAGAATTAATTCAGTGTTTGAACAAATCTTAGGAAGAACAAAAGAAGAGCTTACTCATACAGGTTGGGCCGAGATAACTCACCCAGATGATCTAGAAGAAGATATGGATAATTTTAGGAAGCTCCAAACAGGCGAAATCCAGATTTATTCAATGGAAAAACGCTATATTAGACCGGATGGTTCGATCGTTTGGGTGCATATGATTGTTGCTCCGCTTACTTTAGCAAATGTTCAACCTTGCCCCCATATCTGCTTGGTTCAAGATATCACCGAGCGTAAAATGATAGAGGAAGCACTTAATGAAAGCGAACGCAGTAAATCTGTTTTGCTTTCTCACCTTCCGGGACTTGCCTACAGGTGCAATTATGATCCTGACTGGACCATGCAGTATGTTTCCAAAGGCTGTTTTAACCTCACGGGCTACCCTCCGGAGAGCCTGCTGTACAACAGAGATCTGTCCTATAATGATCTCATTTCGCCCGAATACCGCGAAGCCTTGTGGGAAGAGTGGGAACGGATTCTTGCCAAAAAGGAGCCTTTTAAATACGAATATGAAATTATAACTGCCAGCGGCGAGAAAAAATGGGTTCTCGAGATGGGTCAGGGTATA
>JAAYSI010000266.1 GCA_012524045.1 Peptococcaceae bacterium
CGCATATGCCACAGGCTGCTACTTTGACTAATACTTCACCTGGGCCTGGTTTCGGAACAGGTTTGTCGTTTACTACGCGAAAATCATTGATTCCATAGAGTACTAACGCCTTCATTTTTTCGGGAATTTCGTAAGTCATGATAATAACTCCTCTTCTTTAATATTTTTAACAACGGTATTTACGCTGTTAAGTAACAGCTTTAAGCCCTTCCCCAGGCTTCCTGAATCGCTCTTTTGCAGTTAGCAATGATCAGTTCGGAAGTCTCCATCGCCAACAAAGGTCTTACCTCCGCACTAACCATCGGCATTTTATCCGGACCAATAAGGTTCAGATCTTTCAAGACGCGATAGTATTTGCTTAACATAGGAATGTCGACTTCTCCGCCCTCAACGCCAAAACGCGGCTGCAAATCACCATAACATGGATGTAAACGATCCTTATATACACAGTTGCCTATATGGAAAGCTTTAACATATTTTTGCAGTTTGGGTAAGGTTTCCGCTGGATCTTCATGCAACAGCGGGAAGTGGGAAAGATCTGTCAATAATCCAAACTGTTCATAGCTTGGGCAAAGAGCTTCGGCAATATGTAAGGCATCATCTGCCGGGCCAATTAGGGCTTCTTTGTCATATAACCTGTCAAATATTTTTAAAGTAACTAAAGGATTACCCATTTCTTTAGCTTTTTCTAAAATCTGGGACAACGAGTCAATCAGTATTTTTTTGGCTTCTTCCCGCTTTTCCGGACCCGGATCTTTACCGGAAGGAATGCGGATTGCCGTCGCCCCTACATCATAAGCTTGTTTCAGGCAGTTAAATACTGCATTCAGAGCCTTTCTTCTTTCAGTTTTATCGAGGGAACATAAGCTCACTTTCATCGGGAACAAGGTCGGTTGGGTAGCATAAGCTACTTCCATCCCAGCAATCTCCAGGATTCTAGCAATGGTGGCTCTATCCTTGACATCTTTGATTCCGCCAACCTCAATTGCCGTAAAAAATCCGTCTTCAGCAAGTTTGGTAACCGTTTCCACAATAGGTCCGTCACCGTTGACACACTCCGGAAAGGCTTTAAAGTGGACTATTCCAACTTTCATGTTACCATAAATCGATTCTTGCATTTTTTGACCTCCTTAAAAACATTCATAATATTATTTAGTCCATAAATTGGACTTTAGTCTACTCTTCCTTTAAGCGGTAAATAAACAAAATACTGATAAGCATCATTGCAGCAGCAATATATAATCCAACAGCCGGAGTATAAAGGTCGGCGATAAAGCCAGTAAAAGTAACGCCCAAAGAACCAAGCATACCGCCTAAACCGATGATACCTGAGGCCATACCTTTATTTTCAGGAAAAAGCCTGTGGCTAAAGACCATAACTACAGGATCCGCAGAGTAAAGGCACGCTCCTACCAGAGCCATAAACACAAAACCCAGCAAAATACTGCCTGAATTTATAAACAAAACTAGAGTTATGGCCGAGGAGACTGCTGAGGCGATTATTACCGGTTTATGTCCCACGAAATCAGAAAATGTACCTCCGATTATATTACCCACCATTCCGGCGGCAAATACAACTGTCAGCAATAAGTTATATATATTGTATTCAATACCATAGCTGGCCCACATAATTGGGACTAGGGTCAATATCGACATCACCATCATATAACGGATACCGACCACCACTAACAGACTGAAGCCACCTTTTTCTTTAATGGTGCCAAAAAATCGCTTGTTTAGTACTTTGCCCTGTGTTTTTTTGGGTGCCGGCGGTGGATTCATACTGAAAAACATAACTATTGCTAGAAGCAAACCCGGAAGGGCTAAAAGCACCAAACCGTGCCTACCCCCAAGATAGAGAGCCAAACTGGCTAATACCGGAGCAGATAAACGGCCAAGGTTTCCCGCTACCATAAAGATACTCATGCCTGAACCTTTGTATTTGCCAATTAATTCGCTCATCAAGGCTGAGGCGTGGGGATGGAAGGCTGCATTGCCAATTCCGCCAATAAGTAGCCCAAGCAACAATAGCGCATAAGTAGGAGCAAAAGCCAAAGTTAAGGGTACGAATATTCCTCCCAACAACAAACCTCCGACCACAAACATCTTACCACCGAGCCTATCGGCCCAATAGCCCAAGAAGGGTTGCAGTAACTGAGTGGTCAAAGCACTTACCGTACTTATCAAGCCTGCGGCCGCTATACTAAAGCCCAACTGGGGCATTAAAACTACAGGCAGAAGTCCAGGGTACATATGCGGATAAACGTCATTGATAAAATGAGCCGTCACTAATGCTGAAGTCTTTTTTATATTACGGCTTTTTTCTCGACTGTCTTCGATGGAACTTAGTCCTTCCGTCCTTTCAATAACTCTCATTACTTCCTCCTGTAGTATTCCTTGGCTTTCTGTAACTCATCCAAGAAGAAAACGTGATTGGCCATTCTTTTTTCCATTTCCTCTTCGGATGCAAGTAAATGTTTCCAGCCTTTGGTCGTAAGTTCATACATTTTAACCGGTCGACCTTTTTTAGGTGTTTCCCAGCGCGTAGTGACCAGCCCTTCTTCTTCTAAAAATTGAAGCATACGATAAATCATAGGGCTGTCTCCCATAAAACTGGGGATCTCTTCTTTCATCATTTTGATAATCGCTCCTCCGTAATTGGGCCCTCGCGAAAGGAAGAGAAGCACAAATACCGGGGAGTGTCTTGGCGAATGTCTTTTATTCATTTAAACCACCATAAAACCTTCCTGAATTTTATGTAAATTTAATAGATTAAGATTTATTCCTCACTTAACATATACTATACTGCAAATAACACTATAATGCAATATAAATTATACTGTTTTTTGCATGTAAACATTCGCCAATTGTATCCAGAAAAAACCGAATCGGAATTTTCGGTATCTTTTTAATACAGACTTCGACTGTGATAATTTGCTAGCTAAATACAGTTTGGTTGATATCTCTCAAGTTTATTACAGGAGTATTTTAAATATTTTTTCTAAATGATGAAAAAACCAAGCTCTTGGTTTTTAGAAAATTCAGAATAATTTCAGTAAAATAATAAAACTTTCTTATAAGAATAAAAAAGTTTAGCTTTTAATCTCCGCTCCTCTTCCGGTACAACCCAGGGGAGAATTACCCAGGGTTGCACCTTAGGAGCTGTGAAAACCATGTAATTATATATTATAGGATTTGGAGTGATAATGGCTCGGTTTTAATTATGCTCTCTCAGGGAAAGCACGGTCTTCGTCTTTAACTTTGAATGGGAACTTCTTAACTTCATTGATGAAAGCTGCTAAGTGTTCTGCTTCTTTCTCAAACAAGGCAAGACCTTTTTCCGGAGTACCAC
>JAAYSI010000267.1 GCA_012524045.1 Peptococcaceae bacterium
TAGGCTAAAAAGAAAGAATAACTAATAAACAAAAATTGTTAAGAAAAAGCTCTACAGTCTTACATATTATACATGGGCTTAGTTGTATAGTGTAACAAAAAAGAACGTGATTTTTTGTGCAAAAATACAAAAGAACTTGTGAGAAAATATGCATGCACAGTTTGAAGAATTTAAATGAATTAAGGAGGTCGAAAAATGAATGGGTAACGTAACTGAAGCCAAAAAAGGTGCTACTGTCAGTCGGCGTTCATTTTTAAAATGGAGCGCGGCTTTAGCAGGATCCGCTGCCCTTGTGGGATGTATGCCTGTCAGTTCCGGCGGTAGTGCCGAGCCTGCTGTTGCCCAAGCCGGTGAACGACATCTTAACGCAGAGATACTACCAACCATCTGCTGGCACAACTGCGGTGGCCGTTGTCAAATTAAAGGACAGGTTAAAGATGGAGTATTATTAAGTATTACAACAGATAATGAGGGCCCAGATACCCCCGATAACCTCCAAGCTAGGGCGTGTCTAAAGGGAAGAGCTCAACGTCAGCGGCTTTATCATCCTGATCGTCTCAAGTATCCTGTGAAAAGGGTAGGGGAACGGGGAGAAGGTAAGTGGGAAAGAATTTCTTGGGAAGAGGCATTGGATACTACTGCCTCAGAACTAAAGCGAATAATAGATCAATATGGTAATGAATCCGTACACTACATCTACGCTTCCGGAGTAGGCGGAGCTTTCAACCAAAGTTATATGGGTGGTCCGACCGGTAGGCTTTTAAACTGTTTAGGAGGATACCTCAGTTTTTACGGTAACTATAGTCAGGCAAACTATATGTATGCTATTCCTTATATGTTTGGTTCTCCGTATGGTGGAAGTTCTCCGACGACTTTTCCTGATGCGAAGCTAATCGTTATGTTTGGTGACAATCCTGCCTGTACGAGGGTAGGTGGTCTTAACTCAACTTATTATCTCAAATTAGCTAAGCAAAATGGAGTCAAAATTATAGTCATTGACCCTCGCTTTAGCGATACGGCAAGCACATTTGCTGATCAGTGGATCCCGATTCGCCCAACCACTGATAGTGCATTGGTAGCTGCACTGGCTTATATCATGCTGACAGAAGGTCTCCATGACCAAGCCTTCTTAGACAAATACTGTGTCGGCTTTGATGATGCCCATCTACCGGAAGGTGTACCTGCCGGGAATTCTTATAAGAGTTATGTTATGGGTGATAGTGACGGCCAACCCAAGACCCCAGAATGGGCCTCTTCAATTACCGGTATACCTGTGGACACAATTAAACAACTAGCTCGGGAGATTGCTGGAGTCAAGCCTGTTTTCTTTATTCAAGGACGCGGTATGCAACGGCATGCCAACGGAGAATTCCAAGCGTTGTCCGTACCAATTTTAGCTTTTATGACCGGTAATGTGGGAATCCTAGGATCCAATCCTGGGCTATATGAAGGGTTTACTCCTGTTAGAATGGGATCCTATCCGGCCGGTGCTAATCCGGTAGAAGCTAAAATATCTTTCTTTATGTTTACCGATGCTATCGAAAAAGGTGGTAATCATACTAAAGAAAGCAGTGGCTTACAGGGGGCTGACCGTTTACCACATGGAATAAAATTTATCTGGAATTACGGTGGTAATGCTCTGGTGAATCAGCATTCAGATACCGGTCGTACCACAGCACTATTGAAAGATACAAGCAAATGCGAGTTTATTCTGGGTATAGATAATTTCATGACCCCAAGTATGGAGTATTCAGATATTATCTTGCCGGATATTACTCAATTTGAGCAGGAGGATATTGTAACCCGAGCGTTAGGTCAAGGACTTGCTTTATACGGCCGCAAATTGGTTGAACCAATGTACGAGTGTAAAGGTGTGTATGAAATTTGTTTGGAATTAGCAAAACGTCTAGGTGTCCAAGATAAGTTCGATGAAGGAAAAACTCAGGAGCAATATTTGCGAGAAGCCGTCGCAGTAGCCCAGGAAGCTCAGCCTGATTTCCCATCTTTTGAAGAATTCAGGGAAAAAGGGATCTATAAGACGAAGCCTTCTAAAATAGTTGCTTATGAAGCTTTCATAAAAGATCCGATTGCCAATCCTCTTCCCACTCCTTCCGGGAAAATAGAGATCTTCTCTAAAACCCTTTATGATATGAACAGACCCGATGAAATCCCAGCTGTTCCTAAATATATTGAAGTAAAAGAGGGGCCAAGAAGTCCATTAAGAGAAAAATATCCCCTTCAGTGCATTGGACATCACAGCAAACGTCGTGTGCATTCTACCTTTGACAATCTCCCTTGGATGGAAGAGGCGGAGCCGCAAAGATTATGGATGAATCCACAAGATGCTGCTGCCAGAGGTATCAAGGATGGCGACCTGGTCAAAGTCTACAACGATAGAGGGACAGTTAAGGTTAAAGTTAAAATAACTCCACGCTTGATTCCGGGCGTATGCTCCCTTCCTCAAGGAGCTTGGTACACCCCGGATGCTAACGGGGTGGATATCAGAGGGTGTATCAATACCTTAACGACTTGGGAGCCGACAAAACTAGCTTGGGGCAACCCACAGCATACGAATCTTGTTCAAGTAGAGAAGGCTTAGGAGGTGATTTGAATGACGAAACAGTATGGTTTTTACGTTGACCAACAACACTGTATCGGGTGTTTTACTTGTCAAATCGCCTGTAAGGATAAAAATGATTTGGCAGATGGTGTGCGTTGGAGAAGAGTCCATGAATTCCACGGTGGAGATACGATCTTAGAAAACGATGTTTATAGGAGCAATGTCTTTGCCTATTGGCTTTCAATGGCCTGTAATCATTGTGAAAATCCAAAATGTGCTATAAACTGCCCAACAGGAGCAATGTATAAAAGAGAAGAAGACGGAATTGTGCTCGTCGATCAGGATAAATGTATAGGTTGTGGTTATTGTGTTTGGTCTTGCCCTTATGAAGTGCCCCAACTTAGTGGCAATACCGTAACCAAATGTAATTTTTGCGTTGATTTACAGTCCCAGGGCAAAAATCCGGCCTGCGTAGATGCTTGTATAATGCGAGTATTGGAATATGGACCAATTGATGAGTTGCGTCAAAAATATGGGGATGTTGCCCAGGTAAAAGGACTTCCTGATGCGAGTATTACCAAGCCATCTCTTGTTATCACTCCTCATAGGAAAGCAATAGAATAGGAGGGTAGTTATTATGAAAGACCTGCCATTGATATTATTTACCCTATGCATGCAAGCAGCCATCGGAGCGGTTTTATGGGCTGCGCTCATTCGCCTTAAAGATAAAGAAGCGCCTGCTTTTAAAACAAATACTCTTGTTGCTCTTATTTTGAGTGCAGTGGGGATTTTAGCATCCTTAGTCCACTTAGGAAAACCACTCTTGGCCATGACCAGCTTGTTTAATCTTTTTAGCTCGTGGCTAAGTAGAGAGATTCTTTTCTCCGGTGGATTCTTTGTTTTACTCGCTATCTCCTGGTGGCTGGAGAGATCGGAAAAAGCCGAAAGTGCTCGTAATACTCTTGCCTGGTTAGCCAGTCTTGTCGGTTTAGTTGCTGTATTTGCTATGGGTCAACTGTATATGCAAACAGTCATACCCGCATGGCAAAGTGCTAATACTTTAGTGGATTTCTATGCCACGACATTAATCCTTGGTGCTGTTGTATTATTTGTAACAGCCGGAAAGGAAAGAGAAAAACTACCCAGACTAGACCTAGCTGTCTTGGCAATTGTTTTCGTACAAATTGCCTTTGTGCCTGGCTATCTGACCGGCATGGCTGCGATGGCCGGAGCCGGACAAGAAAGTGCCGCTTTACTGGCTGGAAGCTATGGTCTTATGACTATCTTGCGTTGGCTGTTTATGCTTGGCGGCATTTTTCTCTTCGTTCTTTCTCGTACAGACAAATTTGCTAAGCAAGCCGGTATTCTTTATACAGCCGTAGGTATTTTGCTTATTGGCGCATTTATTGGTCGTTTTCTCTTATATGTTTCGGGAATACCCATTGGAATTGGCATTATTTAAGTACTATCCCGGGATTTAAAAAAATATTTGTTCCCCATCTCAAAAGATTATCGTATGGAAAAAAGATCGGTCAGAGTTAAGCGTAATGGCTTAATCTGACCGGTCTTTTCTTTTATACCCTAGGGACTGCTGACAAAGCGTAACTTGAAAAACTTATATAAGCTTATATAAATTATATAAACTTATACAAAATTGAAGTGTTTTAATCACGGTATACGTCTATAATTATGAAAAAAGGGGGGAGTAAGATAGACCAAGAGGCAGTTGTCCGCAAGGCA
>JAAYSI010000268.1 GCA_012524045.1 Peptococcaceae bacterium
ATAGCACCGTTGGAAAAATTATTAAACTGGGGTCGTTCCAATTCCTTATGGCCTTTTGGTTTTGGTTTGGCTTGTTGTGCTATTGAAGGTTTGATGGCAGTGAATATGGCTAGATTTGATTTGTCCAGATTTGGCTATGAGGTCATGCGGCCATCACCCAGACAAGCTGATGTTTTATTGGTATGCGGCACTGTTAGCAAGAAAATTGCTCCGATCGTTGTAAGATTGTACGAACAAATGGCTGACCCTAAGTATGTAATTGCTATGGGCAGTTGTGCTATCTCGGGCGGACCATTCGTTGATTCCTATCACGTGGTACCGGGTATCGATAAATTAATCCCCGTGGATGTTTATCTGCCGGGTTGCCCTCCGAGACCGGAAGCTGTAATTCATGCGTTCTTACAGCTTAAGCAAAAAATAAAACATGCTGAAGTGGGGAAGAAATGATATGGTGAATCAAAATAAGGATTTATTAGCTAAGATAGCGGCGAGGCATCCCCAAGTGGAAATAGCAGAAAATGGTCAAATTCATGTGCCGGTGAATCATTTAGTGGATTTTATGCGTGACCTAAGAGACAATTTTGGCTTTAACTATCTGACCAATCTAACCGCGACTGACTATAAAGACTATATGACAGTAGTATATAATCCTTGTATTGCCGAACAGGCCGAGATGTTGCATATCATTGTAAAAATAGATCGGGACAACCCTCAAGTTCCTTCGATGGTGCCAATCTGGGGTGGTGCCAACTGGCAGGAGCGGGAAGTATACGACTTATTAGGTGTGGTCTTTACCGGGCATCCTGATTTAAGGAGAATTCTGCTCGATTCTGACTGGGAAGGCCATCCTCTCCGCAAAGATTACGAGTGGGAAACCTATAGGGAAAAATAAAAATCTATCTAGGGAGAGGTGAAAAAATAATGGATTTAAGACAGGAAGTATATACTTTAAATTTAGGACCGCAGCACCCCAGTACCCACGGAGTTTTCCGAGTTCTGCTTACTCTGGATGGCGAGACCGTGGTAGATGCGACCTCTGTTCCCGGTTATTTGCATCGCGGTATTGAAAAAATTGTTGAAGATAGAACTTATGCGCAAGTTATTCCATATACAGACAGGTTGGACTATTTAGCCGGTATGTTGATGAATTGGGGCTATGTTCTGGCTGTAGAAAAATTGGCAGGAATTGAAGTTCCTGAAAGGGCAGAATATATTAGAGTAATTGTCGGTGAACTTTCGAGGATTGCCAGTCACCAGATCGCTGTAGGCTCCATGGCCAGTGACCTCGGTGGTCTAACCGGATTTATTTATAATTTCCGAGATCGGGAATATATTTTAGATTTGCTCGAAATGCTCTCCGGCTCCCGGATGACATTTAGCTTTATGCGCATTGGCGGGGTAGCCAGTGACATTACTGATGAATTCATAGGTAAAACAAGAGAATTTATAGACTATTTCCCTAAAAACGGGATTGAAGAGTACAATAACTTTATTACTGGTAATGAGATTTTCCAGGCTAGATCTAAGAATATTGCTGTAGTTTCCAGAGAAAAAGCGCTAGACATGAGCCTATCCGGTCCTGTACTTCGGGCTAGCGGTGTTGCTCACGACTTAAGAAAAGTCCGCCCGTACAGTGTCTATCCTCATTTTGATTTCGATGTTCCGGTTGGAGAAAATGGGGACAGCTTTGACCGTTATTATTTGCATATTTTGGAAATGGAGCAATCTCTTAGAATTATCGAGCAAGCTTTGGATAATTTACCTGACGGCCCAATTATGGCCAAGGTTTCGCGGAACTTTAAGCCTCCTGTTGGTGAAGCCTATGCTGAAGTGGAAAGTTCCAAAGGAATCCTAGGGGTTTATGTGGTAAGCGACGGGACCACTAAGCCTTATCGTGTGCATTTCCGCCGGCCGTCCTTTATTAATCTTGGCCACTTTGATGAGATGATTAAAGGATGGAAGATTGCGGACGTTATCGCTGTCCTGGCAAGTTTGGATATAGTCTTAGGGGAAGTAGACTGTTAAAGATGGGAGGAGAAAGAATTGTTTGAGACCATTTTTGTGGACGCTGCAAATTGGCTGAGAAACCTACTTATTTCTATTAACCTCTCACCTTTTGTAGTTGAAGTTTTTCTTCATGTAGTAAAAATGGTAGTCATCTTGGTATTTGTATTATTAAATGTTATGTGGCTTGTTTATATGGAGCGTAAGGTCAGTGCCCGCTTCCAATGCCGGGTAGGGCCGGATCGCAACGGGCCATATGGCTTAGCTCAGATTTTCAATGACGTGGCTAAGCTAATCAGTAAAGAAATGATTTTACCGACGCACGTAAACAAGAAGATGTATCTGTTGGCTCCGATTTTGATATTTGCACCCCCTATGGCTATTTTGGCAGTCACTCCGATGGGCGAAGGGATGGCTGCAGTTGATTTGAATTTAGGTCTTTATTACTTTGTGGCTATCGCAGGGATTAATACCGTTGTTGTTTGGATGGCCGGCTGGTCGTCGAACAACAAATACTCTTTGGTAGGCGGTATGAGAGCAGTAGCCCAAATGGTTAGTTATGAAATCCCGCTGTTGTTGGCTCTGGTCGGAGTTATAGTCCTGACCGGAACTCTGAATTTGAACGGTATAGTGGATGCTCAAAAAAGTGCCTGGCTAATCTTTACCCAGCCTTTGGCCTTTTTCATTTATTTTATAGCAGCTATGGCTGAGGCCAACCGAGCTCCGTTTGACCTGGTCGAAGGAGAGTCGGAGATTATTTCCGGACCCTATACAGAATACAGCGGTATGGGTTTTGCGTTTTTCTTCCTGGCCGAATATGCTAACTTGCTGGTCATGGCTATTATGACCACGACCTTGTTCTTAGGAGGCTGGTTAGCACCTTTTGGCTGGACATTTATTCCCTCTTGGCTCTGGTTTATCATCAAAGTGTATTTTGTTATTTGGGTCGTCATGTGGATGCGCTGGACTTTCCCAAGAATCAGAATCGACCATTTGATGAATCTGGCATGGAAATTCTTAGTTCCGCTAGCTATTGCTAATATCTTTGTGACGGGCCTGGCCAAATACTTCATCGGAATATAAGGTGGTGAGCTAAATGTACGGTAAAGGTTTGCTAAAGGGGTTAAAAGTATCTTTAGGTTGGTTTTTACGCAAAAATGTAACGGAAAATTACCCGGATGAAATGCCAAACTTACCGGATGCTTTCCATGGTAATCCTATATTTGACTACGACAAATGTATTGCTTGTAATCTCTGTGTAACGGCCTGTCCGAATAGAGTTATAACTTTAGAGACGGAAACCGTAGCAAAGAAAAAAGTCGTTACAGCTTATAATTTCAATATGCAATACTGTTTGTTCTGTGGATTTTGCCAGGAAGCTTGCAGACCCGGGGCAATAAGATTCGGTAAAGACTTTGAACTGACCAAATATAAACGTGAAGATATTAAGATAAAATTTGTAAAACCTGAACAGGTTGAAAAGAAAAAACAAGAAGTACTGCAAGCTGCCGCTGAAAAAGAAGCTGCTCAAAAGGCTGCCGAAGCCGCTGAGAAGTCTGAGGCCAAGGCTACGGAAAAACCAAAGGCTAAGGCCGTAAAAAAACCAGCAGAGGCAGGAGCGGCTACACCGAATAATAATATGGAGGAAAGCTGATATGGGTGAGTTTATTGCTTTTATTATCCTGGCTGTTTGTTTACTAGGATCAGCACTCCTGGTTGTAACCTTAAGAGATATAGTACATGCTGTGCTTTGCCTCATCTTAGTATTTTTCAGTGTTGCAGGGATCTTTATCCTGCTGAACGCAGACTTTTTAGCTGTTGTACAGATCTTGGTCTATGCCGGAGGCGTAAGTATTATGGTTGTCTTTGGGGTTATGACCGTCCAAAGAACCCAGATCCAAAGATCCAATAGCGCAAACAGCAGATTTCTGGTAGCCATACCTGTTGTTTTCGGGACATTTTTAGTTGCAGCTATTACGGCGGCCAGAAATATCTGGACCCCGGCAAATGTACCAGTACCTGAAAACGATATTAAACATTTGGCGCCAATTCTTTTAGATAATTATGTGATTCCTTTCGAGGCAGCGGCGATTTTACTGACTGTCGCTATGACCGGTGCTTTGCTCTTAGTTAAGGAGGTGAAGGACAGTGGCAACAAGTCTTAATCCAACTTACTTTATCTTCTTAAGTGCTGCTCTTTTTGCGATAGGGGTTTATGGTGTTATAGCCAAAAAGAATATTATCGCTGTACTTGTGTCCATTGAAATGATGCTAGCCGCTGTAAATATAAATTTGGTCGCTTTTAATAAGTTTTTTACGCCAGAAGCTTTCATAGGCCAAATTTTTGCGATCTTTGTAGTTACTGTGGCTGCAGTTGAGATTGGTCTGGGTCTGGCGCTGGCAATTGCGCTTGTCCGGAAACGGGGCACTACCAACCTTGATGATTTTGACTGGTTAAAATGGTAAGACAGAGGGTGGAAAGGAAGGTGTATAAACTTGGTTGAATTCGCATTAAACCATGCATGGTTGGTTCCACTGTTGCCGGTCTTATCATTTATATTGATAGTATTTTTGACCCGGCCGTTGAAGAGATTAAGCTCTTTTCTAACTGTGGCAGCTATGTTTGGCTCTTTTGTACTTTCAACAGCAATCGCTATTGGCGTTTTTTCGAACCCTGAATACATCAATAAATCTCTAGTTTATTCCATCCGTTGGTTTGGAATGGAAGGCTTAACGATTAATGTTGGTGTCATGCTGGATCCGACATCGGCAATGATGATATTCATGGTCACTATGGTGGCAACTTTGATTTTCATTTATTCCACCGGATACATGAAGGGTGACCCTCGTTATTCTACTTTCTTTGCTTACCTTTCCTTATTCGGTGCTTCAATGCTAGGTCTGGTGATTTCCAGTAACCTGCTGCAAATGTTTGTGTTCTGGGAACTCGTAGGTCTGTGCTCCTACTTGTTGATCGGTTTCTATAACTATAAAGTATCTGCCAGAGAGGCAG
>JAAYSI010000269.1 GCA_012524045.1 Peptococcaceae bacterium
ACATTTGACAGAGAGCCTTTTCCGTTTTGCAATAGCTCCTAATAAGATTACGGCGTTATTATATTAGAAAGTAGATATGATCAGTGACAACAGTTTCCATTGTGATTACAGCTAATTATATCGGTGTACTGTTCTAGCTTATTATTTTTTAGAAGCTCAATATTATCAGAAATCAATGGACTTTTAGGTTTATAGGCTTTAATGCCTTGTTGATTTAAGCCCTTTATTGCTCCAGGACCGATGCCTCCGACTATTACAGCGTTGACCTGTTCTCCGCCTAGAGCTTTCATTGGCTGACACATTCCATGTTGATGTCCAAGATCTCCGTTATTAATCTCTTTAATTAGTTCTTTGGTTTCCGCATCAAAAATTAAAAATAATGGCGCAGAACCAAAATGATTGTAAATCTTACTTTCTAACCCGTTGTTTTTTTCGACTGGAATACAAATCTTCATATTCAAATTCTCCTTTCTTTACCCATAATACTATTTTATCATATTTCATTTTAAAGGCTAAATAAATTGTTATTGCCATTAATTATTCTAATGTCTCGAAGAATTTTAAGAAGTCACAACGATTAGATTCTAAACTTGTTTATCTTCGTCAGATGATTTAAGATATTTGTGGTATAAGCTCAATTTTTTGTAAAAAGGATTTTAGCTATATAACGTTGAATGAGATATAGATGAAGATATTTAGAAAGCCGAGGGTTTCATGTGGCACAAAGAAAAAAACAAAGAGTAGTTCGAAAGAAAAAGGAACTGTTAAGCAAAACTGTCCGTAATGAAATTATTGGGGTTTTGATTATTGGTGTTGCTTGTTTAGGTTTTGTTTTGTTATATGCTAATAATGGCAATTCAGTTGCAACTGTTTTGGTTAAAATACTTAAATTACTTGCCGGTGATGGAAGTGCGGGAATTTTTGTTGTTTTGGCGGTAGTTGGCTTTAGTTTAATGAGTAAAAACAAGCAGAATGCTCGAGTGAGAATCATCGGAGTTTGTTTGTTGTGGCTTGTTTTGCAAGGTTTTATTCATTTTACGGCAAGTAGTAACCCTATTGCCAGTGAGTTAATGGAACTTGGTAAAGCCGGCCAAGGTGGTGGGCTAGTCGGAGCGGGATTTACGCTTTTATTGGTTAGCTTTGTAGGGTTAACAGGTGGGTATATAGTTTTAGTTGTACTAGCTATTGTCGGATCGATACTTACGATAAACCGTTCTTTAGTCGGAACGTTACAGGATCTTTTTAATTTGTTGAAGAACGGCTTAGTTTCAGTCTTAAAGCAAATCAACGATTTTATTAAAGTATTAACGGATAATGGAAGAAGAAAAGAAACAAAAACAATTAGAGTGAATAGGCCTAAGAGAGAAGATCCTGTTCAAGGCTCAAAAGATTATTTTCTCAAACAACATCAGCAAGATGACGGCCTTCCGCCCATTATTGAATTTGCCAAAGAAGAACCGGAGCTAAGAAAAGCAATAGTTCCTGAGGATAATGCGGAGAGTGTACCGATAATGCCCAAAGTTAATCCGAGTCACCTGCAGAATATCGCTACAGATACTAATAAGGCCACTTTAACTGGCACTCCGATATCCAGGCAAAATGCAAAAAATGCGAACTATCAACTACCTCCGATAAACTTGCTTAGTAAAGTAGTAAAAAGAGGTGGCAACAAATCAAACAGAGGTTTAGCGGAAAACGTCAAGTTATTGGAAGAGATTTTAGCCAGTTTTGGAGTAAGAGTTAAAGTTACCAGGGTTACTCAAGGTCCCACTATTACCCGCTATGAACTACACCCGGCTCCTGGAGTTAAGGTCAGTAAAATTACAAGTTTAGCGGATGATATAGCGTTAGGATTGGCTGCCTCTGACGTAAGAATTGAGGCACCAATTCCAGGAAAATCTGCCGTTGGGATTGAGGTCCCCAATAAGGAAATCGCTTTAGTACATTTTAGAGAAGTATTGGAATCGGAGGAATTCCAAAATTCGCAGAGCAAGCTCAGTTTAGCCCTAGGCAAAGATATTACGGGCAATCCTGTAGTTGCGGATTTGACAAGGATGCCTCATTTATTGATTGCTGGGGCCACTGGTTCCGGTAAGTCAGTATGCATTAATACTATTATTGCAAGCATTGTATATAAAGCAAAACCTGATGAAGTAAAGCTTTTGCTAATTGATCCTAAAATGGTGGAATTAACAAACTACAATGGCATTGCCCACCTTATTGCTCCCGTTGTCACGGAACCTCAAAAGGCTGCCGGGGCGCTAAAGTGGATTGTCACTGAAATGGAAACAAGATATGAGCTTTTTGCAGCTTCGGGGGTACGGGATATTGTCCGCTATAATTATTTGATTGGAGAAGATAAAGATAATGAACAAAAACATCTCCCATATGTTGTTGTAATTATTGACGAACTTTCCGACCTAATGATGGTTGCGCCTGGGGAAGTAGAAGATGCTATTTGTCGTTTGGCGCAAATGGCTCGGGCTGCCGGTATCCACCTAATTGTTGCCACTCAAAGACCTTCGGTTGATGTAATTACGGGTCTGATTAAGGCAAATATCCCATCTCGAATAGCTTTTGCTGTTTCTTCCCAGATAGACTCTAGGACTATCTTAGATATGAGTGGTGCAGAAAAATTACTTGGCCGCGGGGATATGCTGTACAATCCTATCGGCATGAACAAACCACTTAGGGTTCAAGGATGCTTTTTGTCGGACAAAGAAGTCGCTAATATTGTAGGATTTTTAGCCAATCAAGCCACGCCGGAATACTGTGAGATTCCGGAAACACCCTTAAAGACAGCTACTAATGAAGAACCGGAAGATGAGCTTTTCTATAAAGCTGCGAATGTTTTTTTTGAGAATAATACGGCCTCAGTTTCACTTTTACAAAGAAGACTTAGGATAGGTTATACGAGAGCAGCTCGGTTGATGGATCTTCTTGAAGAAAAAGGGGTAGTTGGTCAGTATGAGGGCTCGAAACCTCGAGAGATTTTGATAACCAAGGGGCAGTTTGAACAGAAGTTTGGAAAGGTAGATGATTTGTAGGATACTGGAAAGTATATTTTAAAGAAGGATTAAAAAACTAGTTGTAGAATAAAAAATATGGAGACTTGATATGATTTATAATGTTAAATTGCAGGAACTAATAAACACTAGAGTTTCCATATAGTTGTCAAATATGCAAATAAGAGAATAGGGAAAGTAGTAATTCCCGATTCTTTATTTAAAGCTATAAAATAGTTTTAAAGTTTAAGTCTTTAGCAACTTTTATGTTTATTCCTATAAACATTTTTTGATACTTATGACTATGTTTGTCTATTTGCTTTGAAAATGGCAATTTATGTAATTTAACCGGAGATCTAAATGTTAGGGTGGTGTGAATGGCTGGAGAAGGGGAAATTTTAAGAAAGGCTAGGGAAGATAAAGGTTTAAGCTATAGTGAGGTGGAAGAAATAACCAAAATTAGATCTTGGTATTTGGAAGCCTTAGAAAAGGAAAACTATGATATCCTTCCCGGAAGGGCCTACACAAAAGGGTTTTTAAGAACATATTCTAGGTTTTTAGGGTTAAACTCTGATGAGATCATAACTCTCTATAATAGTTCTTTGGAAGCAGAAGATTTTACCGAATTTAAACCACCCCTTACTCCGATTCAGAGTACTCCGGTGTGGTTTAGGCCAAATGTGCTGGTTATAATGGCTGTTATAGCAATAGTCATTGTCGGGGGGCTAGTCTATTTCACGAAACAAAACGGTAGTACTCAGAATTCGGATTATGAACCGCCCCTTTTGCCTACTGCCCCGGAAATCGAGCAATCCAATGAGCAAAGCCAAGAAGAGAGAGTTACCCCGGAACAAGCTGAGACAGAAATATATGAGGGATTGGTTGCTGAGTTAAGCTTTCACGAAAATTGTTGGTTACGGGTTAAAGTAGATGGAGTTTTAGTCCAAGACGGAACGTTAAAAGCCGGGACTATTAAAGTCTTTGAGGGTACTGAGCAAATTGAGTTTGTTTCAGTGGGAAATGCAGGAGGATTTGAAATAAAATTAAATGGCGAGCTACTTCCGCCGTTAGGAAAATCGGGAGAGGTTATAAATAATTATGTACTCACAAAGGATACTCTTAATAATATGGAATAATTAGGAACTTGAGCCTAAGCTTAAAAGGCCAAATATCTAAAAAGACAATTTTTAGATATTTGGCTGTTTTCTTAGGAACAAGTCTAATTGCTGTTAAGATGTTTTTGACACTAAGGGAGATAGTGGTATATACTGAATTGGAATAATTTTTGTATTTTTCGAGGTGCGAATTGAAAAGAGTATCGGTGATAAACTTGGGATGTCCTAAGAACCAAGTGGATAGTGAAGTTATTTCCGGCTTATTTTTATTTAGTTCTAAATTTGAACTTATATCCTCTCCGGAGGATGCTGAGATAATAGTCGTAAATACTTGTGGCTTTATTGAAGACGCTAAAAGGGAGTCTCTGGATGTAATCTTTGAAATGGCTGAGTTTAAAAAAGAGGGTAAATGTGAAAAGCTCTATGTTATAGGGTGTCTCGCTCAAAGATATGGTAAAGAACTGCTTAAAGAGATACCGGAGCTTGATGGAGTATTAGGTGACGGTGACTTAGTTAAAACTGTTAACCTTATTACAAATCATAGTGATAAAAATATAAATGAAAAAAAAATATACACAAATAAAAAAGTACAGGATTTTATCTATTCTGATGAAATGCCTAGAAACCGTTTTGGGCCAAAACATTTTGCCTATCTTAAAATTGCCGAAGGTTGCGATAATTGCTGCAGTTATTGTGCTATACCGCTAATCAAAGGTCGCTATAGGAGTAGAACGATTGAGTCTATTGTGAAAGAAGCTCGAAAATTAGCCCTGGAAGGGGTTAAAGAAATTGCTTTGGTGGCTCAAGATACAACTCGTTATGGCTTAGATTATTATGGAGAATTAAGGTTAGCCAGCCTTTTGCGAGAACTGGTCAAAATTGAGGGTCTGGAATGGATAAGATTATTGTATTGCTATCCCGATGTGTTCACAGATGAGATGGTTGAAATTATGGCCAGTGAAAGTAAAATTTGCAAGTATGTGGATTTGCCTTTGCAGCATGCGGATAATCAAATTTTACAAAAAATGAATAGAAGAAATACGGTGGAAGAGGCTTTAGCACTTATCTCCAATTTGCGTAAGGCGATTCCGGAAATTTTTATTCGTTCAACTTTTATTACAGGCTTCCCAGGGGAAACAGAACAGCAGTTTCAGAATCTTTTAAATTTTATTCGTGAAACTAAACTAGACCGAGTAGGTGTATTCGCTTACTCTGAAGAAGATAATACACCAGCAGCAAAAATGCCGGATCAAATTCCAGTGTCAATTAGGGAAAAAAGAAAAAATATGGTTATGGAGTTACAAGCTGATTTAGCTTATGATATTCAACAAAAAAGAGTAGGTAAGAATATTAGGGCAATTCTTGAAGAGAGAATATCTGACAAGGTTTGGCTTGGGCGTACCGAAGGGGATGCTCCCGAAATAGATGGTCAAATTTTTTTAGAAGGAGCGGTTAATCATACTGTCGGTGATATCGTTACAGCCCGTATTACAAAAGCTGATTCTTATGATTTTGAGGGGAGGATTTTATAATGAATCTACCCAATATATTGACGCTTATCCGGATCTTCTTGATACCAGTATTTATGGTTGTGCTTTTATTAAAATTGCCTGGTGGGAGGACTTATTTCCCTTATCAAGATTTTGTGGCTGCATTCATTTTTGTCCTGGCGGCAGCTACTGATGGTGTGGATGGCTATATTGCACGAAAATACAAATTGGTTACTAACCTAGGTAAATTTCTAGACCCATTAGCCGATAAGCTTTTAGTATCAGCCGCTTTGATTTCGTTAGTGGAATTGGGAGCGGTTTCGGCTTGGATTGTCTGGTTGATCTTAGCTAGAGAGTTTGTTGTTACTGGGATTAGGGCAATTGCTGCTGCGGACGGTGTAGTCATTGGTGCCAGCAATCTAGGAAAATTAAAGACGGTGTCTCAAGTAATAGCTATCGTAGCAATAATTTTAAATGATTGGCCTTTGGCATATATTAATATCTATATAGGAGAGCCGATGCTCTATATTGCTTTGGTTTTAACCTTGATTTCAGGAGCTGACTATATATATAAATCAAGGCATTTATTTCAGCAAAAAAATTCAGGGAAGTAGATCATAAATTTACCTTGAATTAGATTTATAAAAAAAGTTGCTAAAGGGTTATTATTTTCCTTGGTGACTTTTTTGTAAATATTTTTTATAAATATTAATAGGGTATATTGTCTAAATCAGGTGAAATAATATTAATTATGATTCCTTGGAGAGTGATAGATTGATTGCTGAAATAGTTTCTACAGGGACAGAAATATTGTTAGGTAAAACTTTAAATACCAGCGCTTTTTATCTTACAGGTCAACTTACCGGGCTTGGCATAGAAGTCCGGTATCATACTACTGTAGGAGACCATAAGGAAAGGTTGTTTAATGCTATCCGAGAGGCTTTCAATCGCTCTCAAATGGTAGTACTGACCGGTGGTCTTGGACCGACTGCAGATGATTTGACTAAAGAAATAATTGCAGAAGTTTTTAAAGTCCAAATGAGTCTTGATGTTGATAGCCTGAGCTCTCTCAAAGACTTTTATCAAAATAAAGAGATACCACCGGGCACACTTAGACAGGTTTTTTTTCCGGAAGGCTCGATTGTATTGCCTAATGATTTTGGAACGGCTCCTGGTGTAATGTTGGAAAAGGAAGGTAAGTTTTGCATTATTCTTCCCGGCCCACCTACTGAAATGAAACAAATGTTTGATAAATATGTGGCACCGAGATTACAAGCCATTTTGGAGAATAATGGACAAAAAATGTTTGCCCGGGTGCTCAAAATTTTTGGTTTGTCAGAGTCAGAGTTAGAGCAGGAATTGCTTGATTTTATGCAAAAAGAGACACCTTCGATGGCTTTGTTGGATAAACACACTTACATAGATTTGCGATTAACTGTCAGAACAACAGATGAAAAGCAGGCAAACGAAATTTTGACTCGGGCAGAGTTGGCTATTAGGGAAAGACTAGGGAACAAGGTATTTGGGGTTGATGAAGAATCGCATTCTTTGGTTGTCGGAAGGCTTTTGCGTCAACATAAACTTACTTTGGCTACAGCTGAATCATGTACCGGGGGGCTATTAGGAGGGATGATAACAGCAGAAGCCGGAAGTTCGGACTATTATCTCGGCGGAGTAATTAGCTATGCTGATAAAGTGAAGCAGGATTTAATCGGAGTAAACAACTCTAGTTTGATAAGCCGGGGGGCAGTCAGTGAGATTGTAGCCAGGGAAATGGCAGAAGGTGTTCGTAAAAGGCTAGGATCAGACCTTGGCTTGGCCACAACCGGTATTGCCGGTCCCGGAGGGGGAACTCCAGCTAAACCGGTAGGCCTGGTATACATTGGCTTAGCCCACCCTAAAGGAGTTTTGGTTGAAAAAAAACAATTCTCCGGAAATCGCGAATCAGTTCGTAATATGACAGTAGAATCTGCTCTAAACATGCTCAGAGTTTATTTACTGGAATTAGATTAATAAATTATTCAGTTTTTTACAAAAGCCTGATTGACAATCTGTTTAGGGAAAAAGTATAATAGAGAGCGAACGTATGTTTTGTTTTATTAAGAGGAGGTTTGTATAAGATGGCTGCTCCTGATAAATTGAAAGCATTAGATATTGCTTTAAACCAAATAGAGAAACAGTTTGGTAAAGGCGCTATTATGAAACTAGGAG
>JAAYSI010000270.1 GCA_012524045.1 Peptococcaceae bacterium
AAGGGCTTTACTTCTATTGAGATAGGTGTCTTGGTGTACGTTTCATAAAAAGGTTTTCCGTTAATATAGACATAGCTATTCCTAATTTCTATTCTATCCCCTTCTAGACCTATTACTCTTTTAATATTTATACTATGATTTTTGTTTAAAAAGACTACAATATCTCCCCTGTCTACCTCCCTTTTATTAGGATATAGAAACTTATCCACCAACACCTTATCGTTGCTGTTGAATGTCGGGTTCATATCATTATTAGTAACTATTGCGGTATCGAGTACATAGAAACGTAAAAACCAGGACAATGCAAAGACAATTAATAATATCTCAATAAGTTCCAAGAAATATCTAGATTTATTATTCTCTATTGCCTTATCCATATTACCCTCGAGATTTATAATTTTCGAACCTATAATAACCCTTTTCTTATAAGTTCAAGAGCCGCACAAATATTGGCCTTTTTTACGTAAATGTGCGATATTGCACCCTGCATGTATACTATAAAGGGTTCTCTTATCGGCCCATCAGCAGAAAATTCGCTTGTTGCACCTTGAATAAAAGTCCCTCCTGCCATAATTACTTCATCTTTGTAACCAGGCATCTCCGAAGGAAACGGCACTACATGTGAATCAATAGGAGAGCCTTTTTGAATCCCTTGGCAAAAAGCGATCATTTTTTCCCTTGAGTTTAATTTTATAGCCTGTATAATATCAGTTCTCAGGTCTTCCGGCTCGGGATGAACTTCATAACCAAGTTTTTGCCAAAAGGCAGCTGAAAAAATGGCGCCTTTTAAGGCCTCCGTCACTGTTAGAGGGCTTAGGTATAAGCCTTGGTATAAAAGTCTTAAGTTGTCTAAAGTAGCCCCTATATCCATACTTATACCAGGTGCAGTAAATCTATTAGACGCTTTTTGCACTAAATCGGCTCTACCCGCAATATAGCCACCTGTTGGTGCCAATGTTCCTCCAAGGTTTTTTATTAATGATCCTGCCATTAAATCAACACCTATGTGCCCAGGCTCCTTATCTTCTACAAGTTCTCCATAGCAGTTGTCTACGAATATATCAATATGAGGATATTTTGATTTAACGTATTGAACAAACTTTTCTATCTGAGAGATACTTATCGATTCTCTCCACTCGTAACCTTTTGAACGTTGAAGTATAAACAGTTTTGTGTTCTGTTTTACATATCTATCAATCAATTCAGTTTGAATTTCATTGTTATCAGCGAGCGGTAATATATCAAAACTAATTCCTAAATCCACTAAGCTTCCAGGTAGTTTTGTATTAATACCTATAACTTGTTGTAAGGTATCGTATGGCAAGCCGGTTACAGAAATAAAATGATCCCCGGGTCGAAGAGCGCCATACAGAGCGGAAGCTATTGCATGTGTTCCCGATACAAACTGATGCCTAATAATTGCGCTTTCGGTACCCATAATAAAAGCGGTTACTTGATCAAGAATATCTCTCCCACTATCACCCAGGCCATAACCCGTAGTCCCGGTTAAATGATACGTAGAAACTTTGTGTTTCTGAAAAGCTTCCAATACTCTGTAATGATTCTTTTCTGCCGTTTGTTGCAGGATTACATTTTGCTTTTCTAATATGTGGTTAGCATAATCGAAAGCTTGGATTAAATTAGTAGGTAAATCTAAACCTAAATATGACAAAATAAATCCCCCATCAAGTATTAAATGATATAATATTATACCTAAAAATTGTTCTCATCTAAATCTTTGTCTAATATTTTTACGAGGTCTTCTCGAGACGGATTAGGCTGCTTATATAACCTCACAGCTTGCTTCCGAATAGTTCTTTCTATAATGTTTCTTACCATTCGAGCATTGCCTGAATACGGGTGTTTAAGTATCATTTTTTGAATTATTCTCTTAAATGCCACTTTTGACTCTGGTGTAAAGACATATTGTCTCTTAGTTAGCATAAGCTCGCCTATAGACACTAATTCATCAATAGAATAATCAGGGAATGTAATATGAATTGGAAAACGTGACCTTATGCCAGGATTAGTACTTATAAAATTGTCCATTTCATCCTTATAGCCAGCAAGGACTAAAATCAAGTCATCTTTATGATCTTCCATAGCCTTGACCAATGTATCAATAGCTTCTTTACCAAAGTCTTTTTCGCCACCTCTAGCTAAGGAATATGCTTCGTCTATAAATAGAACACCACCCAAAGCTTTTTTTATTATCTCTCTCGTTTTATTGGCAGTATGACCTATGTATTCTCCGACTAGATCAGCCCTCTCACATTCTACAATATGTCCCTTTTCTAATAATCCTAGTTCTTTAAACAGTTTACTTATCAATCTTGCTACTGTTGTTTTGCCAGTACCGGGATTACCGCTGAAAATCATATGTAAGACCAAAGGTTCTGTGGCAAGATTCTTTTTCTCACGCTTTTTTTGGATTTCAACAAATGCATATAATTCGTAAATAAATTTTTTTATTAATTCTAGACCGACTAGATCGTCCAGTTCTTTTAAAATTTCTCCAATATTATTATTAAAAACGACGTTATTATGGTTAGATGAAATTATATTTTTCTTAGGTACTAATTTGATTTTTAAAGAATCTTTTTCTTTAAGTAAAACAGTTTTTGTGATTAAAGGAGGAAAATTGTTCCTGAATTTAATTTTTGTAGACATAACCACTGCACCCCCCACTACTTTTTAATATACGCACTAACAATAAAAGTTGATAAAAGGTGGGGTAAGTAAAAACTGGTCATGGTTAAAAATAAACATGACCAGCAAAAAGTGCTAATAATGTAATACAATTAAAAATATTACTTTAGTCGTCATTATCAGCCTGGTTTGTGTTCAAACTGATATGTCTCAATGGCATAACAGTAGAAATTGCATGTTTATACACCATTTGTTGTTTTCCTTCAAACTCTATAATAACTGTAAAGTTGTCAAAACCTTTTACTAAACCTTTAAGTTGAAAACCGTTAACTAAATAAATAGTAACAGGTATGCTCTCCTTCCGAATTTGATTTAAAAACAAATCCTGCAAGTTTATAGGTGATTTGTTCATAGATTTACCTCCATCACCATTATTTGTATTTATTTATTTGTATTTATTCTTTTATTCTACACAAGTTTGAATCTCTCTGCAAGTATTGTAAATGTCTAGAACAATTTCGTTTAATGAATTTTCATTAATATTATACCATTTTATTCTCGGATCCCTTTTAAACCAAGTTAACTGTCGCTTAGCAAAATGACGGGTATCTCTTTGGAATAACCTTATCATTTCCTCTAAAGTAACCAAACCATAAATATAGTAAAGAACATGTCTGTAGCCGATACTTTGAAGAGACTTAATTTTTGGAGAATATCCTTGCTCTAGTAACTGTATAACTTCATTAATAATACCATGATTTACCATTTCAAGGCAACGTTGATTTATCTTTTCGTATATATATTGTCGAGGGGCTTCTAAGCCTACATACACAATTGATCTATCTAATTCAGGATATTTTTTTTCATTATAATTACGTTGTTCTGATAGCGGTTTACCGGTTATTTCCAGAACCTCTAAAGCTCTTATGATCCTTGATGTATCGTTAACGTGAATAATTTGAGCTGATTTAGGGTCATATTTTTTCAACAAACTATGTAGTTTTTTTTTGCCATATATTTTAGCAAATCTTAGCCATTTAGCTTTAAAATCCTGCGACCCTTTTTGAGGGAAATTAAAATTATCCGTAATTGAACGTACATATAAACCAGTACCGCCCACAACTATAGGCACTTTTCCCCTATCTTTTATAGACTTTATTAAATTATGAGCGTGAATCTGAAAAGTTGCAGCATTAAAAGGTTCAGCCGGGTCGAGAAAATCAATTAAATGGTGCTTTACTCCTTTTTGTTCTGATAATGTAGGCTTAGCAGAACCAATATTTAACTTTTTGTAAACCTGAACTGAGTCACCGGAAATTATTTCTCCGTTAACTTTTAACGCAAGTTCAACTCCCAGGGCACTTTTACCGACAGCAGTAGGACCTACAATTATTACAAGGGGTTGCACTTCTCATCCCCCCTATTTTGTTCTAATAATATAGCACCATACTTTATAGGACTATAAAGTCCTCCCTCTAATAATCTAAAGTTTAGCCTTTGAAATTCTCCTTCCTCTATTCTTTCTTTCAATACTACTCTCTTCCGAGCAACTCTACATGCTTGAGTGATTGTTTCTTTTTTTAATGATTCCTGGCAAGAAAAAATTTTCAACGGTTTAATTGAAGAAGATTGCTCAACAGTCTTTCGAAACATCGGATCAAAATATACTACATCTATAGCTTTATCAGGCAAATTTTTAAGGATTTGTTCGTGGTTAGAACAACATATTTTAATTCGCCGGGATGCTTGAATTAATTCCTGCCAGGCATATTTTTTTTCTTTATTATCTACCTTAGGAGGGCTTTGATTTTGTAGACTTATCAGACCATCTTTTACCAATAAATAGATTAAAGGAGAATGCTCTATTGCTAATACTTGACCTTCAGTTCCTACTGCCCAAGCAGCTATTAACGCATCACTTGCTAGCCCCATAGTAGCATCAAGAATTGTATCACCCTTTGACAAATTGACCGCACTAAGAAAACGATCAGAGATTCCTCTTTTAAGATTTATCATTCTTAGTAAAGCCATACTAGGATGAAAAAAGAGAGTATGGCCTCCAAACTCAAGAATGAGATTTCTTTTTGTAATCCTTAGAACAGGTAAGTCTGATTCAGCATTTGATATAGGAATTAGATCAATATCTATTTGCTTTTTAATCCAATCTAATTTTGGTTCTAAGCTTTTATGAGTTAATC
>JAAYSI010000271.1 GCA_012524045.1 Peptococcaceae bacterium
AGCTTTGGCGATAGGTTCTTTACCTTTGGGGGCCACGGCGAAGCCAATGAGGATATGACCGAGATGAAATGGATGCTTTCGACCCACGAGACGCCGAGATTTTACGAAAAGACCTTTCATTTTAATATTGAGTTGATACAGGATCCCACAGAAAGGGCTACTATTTCCTTTAAACTAAATAGGAACCGAGCCGTAGGCAAAAGCCTAAAGATCCCCCTTAATAAGAAAATCGATTTGGATGGGCGCAGCATCAAATTACAATCCCTAACAGCCTCCCCGATTTCCACAGTCTTAAAAGGCCAGATCCAGGATGCTCTGGAACTTGGTTTGGACTATATTAATAAGAAGAGATTTAGACCGGAGGAATTGGAGATTGCCTTAATCGCTGATGGCCAAGAAATTGCTTGGCAGGGAGGCGGCATGACTACGGATAGGCGCGGGATCCATTTCGAGATGACATATGATGCCCTGCCTAAAGATACTAAGGAGTTAGAGTTAAGACTACGTTCTTTTGGGGGAGACCATGATGCCAAGGAATCCATTAGTTTGGAAAAAGGTAAGACGAAGAAAATGGAGGTCCTGGGTCAGGAAATTCGGATTGACAAGGTCTATGAGTCTAACGGCAACACCTATATCACCTTTACTACTGAAGAAAATGTGGTTTTAAGTAAGGTCTATCTAACTATCGATGGGGAAAGAAAAAATCTCCAGGAAACCCTTCCGGGAGATTTGGAAAAAACCTTAGCCGCTGACCAGGAAAATGCTATAATTTATTACACCAGAACCATGAGGTTTGAAGGAACCGGTGAGGAATTAGAATTGAATATCGAAAGAATCAGATATACTAAGGATTATGATCTATTAATCTGGGGTAGTTGAATTCTTATTCCCCCGAGCCAGCGAAGCGAATACTCCGAGGAAACAGAGCACGGTAAAAATGCTAAAGGACAGCTTAAAGCTGGTCATGAAAACCTGAGTATACTCCGGAGAATAAAGGCTGGTATTGCCGATAAAAATCGAGGTAATCAGGGAGACGGTAGCTATACTTAGGGTCTGTCCCAAGAGCCTCATGGTTCCTAAGGTCGAGGAAGCGATAGAATAATAGCGTTTTTCTACCGAACTCATTACGGCATTGGTGTTAGGGGAGGCAAACAGGCCAAAGCCGATGCCGATGAAAACTAGATTGGCGACTATAAACACAACAGGAGTGTTGGTGGAAAAGAAGGTGAGTAACAAGAGCCCGGTGGCAATAATGCCCATACCCAGCGAGGACAGAATCCGCGGTTCCACTCTATCCGATAAGCGGCCGGCAAAAGGGGAGACGGTAGCCATAAGTACGGGCTGGGACAGTAGGATAAGTCCCGCTAACGAACTGTCTAATCCTAACACAAGCTGCAAATACAAGGATAATAAAAAACTTATGGCAAAAGTGGCCATATAATTAATTACCGTAGCTAAATTCGAGAAAATAAAGGTTGTATTTTTAGCAAAAACTTTAATTGCCAGAATGGGTGAAGAGGCTCGGAGTTCAACTCGAATGAACAGCCCCAGAAGTACTAAACTGGCCAGAAAGATCAGAGTATAATAGGGAGCTAAAGATAAATTCGATAAGGAGAAGAGCATAAGAGCAAGGCCGGTAATCCACAGAGCTGCGCCCTTATAGTCGTAGGCTTCCCCTGCTGCCATTTTCCACTCACCGGTAAGCCTAAATAGAATCAGGAAAAAGATAATGGCATCCACCAGAAAGCCAAAAACAAAAATACTGCGCCAGCTTACATACTTGACCAAAAAGCCGCCTAGGACCGGTCCGAGCGAAAGGCCTATATATAAAACAGCAGAGTACATGCCGAGGGCTTTACCCCGCTCTTGGGGAGGAACTACCGTGGTCAAGATTGCCATGGACGTGCCGCCGACCATAGCATTGGCTATGCCCTGCAAAAGTCGGAAAAAGATTAAAACACTAAAAGAAGTTGCCAGAGCGCTGCCAAAAAAGCCCAAACCAAACAAACCGATACCGATAAGAAAGAGTTTTTTTCTACCGACAATATCGGCCAAGCTTCCAAAAGGGATGGCCAAAGTAGCACTGGATAAAAAGTAAATACTTACCACCCAGTTCAGATGGAACTGAGTCACGCTAAAATCCTGGGCAAGGGCTGGGATAGCAATATTTATAGAATTAGCCATAAAGGCCCCGATAAAAGAAGTCAAAAAGCAAATGGCCATTGTTGACCGAATGAATGCTTTACTATAGGTCATATTGAACTGCTCCTTTGGTTAGTGTATAGTCCAAATAGTTAGTAGTCCTAATAATAGTAGGGCTCCCTAATTAGAATAGCTCTTTAGCGTAAATGTTTCAATAGATAAGACGCAGAATAGAAGTGGGGCATAGGAGGAACTCAAGTGAATTCAGCTATTGGCCAAGTTATGGAGGTTTGTCTCTTAGCCGGAAAAATTATGTTGCAAAGCGGAGCGGAGATCTATCGGATTGAAGATACCATGAACCGTATTGCTCGGGCTTGTGCCATTTCGGAACCCCATAGCTATGTTACGCCGACCGGAATTTTTTTAACCCTGCAAGGACCGGAACAGGATCAAAAACAGACTAGGTTCTTAAGAATCTATAATCGCCAAATTGACCTGAACAAAATTGTCGGAGTCAATGAAATCTCCCGCAAATTAAGCGAAGGTGAACTTACGCTGCAGCAGGCCCATGAGGCGCTTTTAGCCATCGAAAGATCCGGTTTCCTTTATCCCCTCTGGCTGCAAATCTTAGCCGCAGCTTTAACCAGCGGCTTCTTCAGCCTGGCTTTTGGCGGGATGGCCATTGACTTCTTGCCCTCGGTGGTGGCCGGGGGTTTGGGATTTTTACTCTACATCATGTCCAATCGCCGGATTGCAGTAAAGTTCTTCTCCGAGATTCTTGCCGCCTTTACCATTGGCTTTATTGCTTACCTTTTCTACTATTACGGTATTCACTATTTAGCTTTGGATTTACATATCGATAAGATTATCATTGGCTCGGTAATGCCTCTAGTGCCCGGTGTGCTGATCATGAATGCCATCCGCGACCTAATGGCCGGAGACCTTGTGGCCGGCTTGGCCCGCGGCACGGAGGCCTTTTTAACGGCCTTTGCCATCGGTACCGGAGTGGCAGTGGCTTTAGCTGTGCTCATGTAGGAGGGAAAGTACTATGAGTTGGACTGCACTTTATGCCAGCTTTTTTGCTACTATGGGTTTTGGGGTCCTGTTTAATGTTCCTCGTAGAAGCCTGATTGCCATTGGGTGCGTAGGGATGCTAGGCTGGACAGTCTATGTAACCTTAAGCAAAAACTTGAATATAAATATCATCCCCGCCACTTTGCTGGCCGCCTTCTGCGTTGCCACCATAAGTCAAATCCTGGCCAGGTATTACAAAATGCCGGTTACGGTCTTCAGTATATCCGGAGTTATCCCTTTGGTTCCCGGGGGCATGGCTTATGAAACTATTCGGCGTTTTATCGAGAACGACTACACCGAAGGGGTCCGCCTAGGTACCATCACCCTGCTGCTAGCCGGTTCCATTGCCTTTGGCC
>JAAYSI010000272.1 GCA_012524045.1 Peptococcaceae bacterium
CGAAGTGGACAAGGTCAGAATCTATCCTGACAAAATCCGTCTTACCGTGGGCCGGGATAACGGACAAATACTTGCTTATGATTCTACACCTTATTGGGCCTTCCACCACGATCGGGATTTAACCAATAAAATAGCCTTGGCTGAAGCCCGTCAGAAGCTGCGTTCCGATATGCAAATAAAAGAGAATCGTTTAGCCGTAATCTCCCTTCCCGGCTGGCAAGAAGCTTTCTGCTACGAGTTTCGAGTAAAGAAAGATGATGAGGAGTTTTTAGTTTACATCAATGCTCAAAACGGAGTAGAAGAGAAAATCCAGCGGATTATTATGAGCCCGCGCGGCGAATACTTACAATAAACCTAAAATATTACCGAGTTTTATAAAGGAAGCCTTATAGCTGTAAAGTCTTTTGGAGGACGGTCAGGATAGGGCTTCTCTTTATTTTTAAAGCTTCTTTTTTTTTATTTTTGGAAAACATTTTCCCTTTTTCTTTTTAAAGATTTTTTCCTGAAAAGGATTATTCCCTACTAAGTCGAATTATTTTAAAAAGTATAAAAACTGTAGGAAAACAAGGAGGAGTTGGATGTTCGGCCGAATTAAGCGAAGTTGGGCTTATTTATTTGGTGCTTTATTCGTAGCTTTTTTCTTACTTGCTGTCTATCCTGAATCTCTGCTGGCTGCAGACAGTAGAATAGCAGGTTCAGATATTTACAAAACGGCAGTGAAAATTTCGGAGGAGGGTTGGCAAAAAGCAGACTACGCAGTTTTAGTCCGTGGAGATGATTTTGCCGATGCTTTATGCGCCGGTCCTCTGGCTCGTAAATATAATGCCCCGATTCTTTTTACTCCGAGATATCGCTTAGGTCCTACCGTTTTGGATGAGCTTGAACGCTTAAAAGTGAAAAAAGTTATAATTATTGGAGGCTACGGAGCTATTTCCCGAAATATTGATAGCCAGCTTCGCAATGAAGGAATTAGAGATATAGAACGTATTTACGGAGAAAATAGATATGAGACATCCGTCAAAATAGCGCAACGCCTTGGAAGTAGAAATATTGCCCTTTGCACCGGAGAGGATTACGCCGATGCTCTCTCGGTTTCCGCAATAGCAGCGCTTAAGGGTTGGGCGATTCTGCTGACTTATCCCAAAGATTTACCGGCTGTGGTGGAGCAGCATCTAAGGAATTACCGAATTGAAAACACTTACTTGATCGGCGGCACCAACGCCATTAGTGCTAACATTGCCAGCCAAATCCCTTATACCGAACGCTTTGCCGGAGCAAACCGCTATGCCACCAATCGCTTAATAATTGACCATTTTGCCAAAGATTTAGATTTTACTAAGGTCTATACCGCTCCGGGGGAAGGACCAAACAATTATGTCTATGCGCTGGCCGGAGTACCGCTTGCCGCCCAGACCTCTTCACCCCTATTGTTGAATTCCTCAACACTTCCTGCTGAAACAGCGGTATTATTGACTCGGCACTTAAAAGTTGCCAGCGAAATTATCGCCCTGGGCGATGAAGATGTGGTTCCATCCAGAGTGCTCAGGCAGTATGAACAATGCTATGAACAAGTTCTCCGCAGCGTCTTTGACCAAGAAG
>JAAYSI010000273.1 GCA_012524045.1 Peptococcaceae bacterium
AAATTAAGTGCGAAAATCCGTAAGAAAGGAAAGGTACATATGAATCATAAAAGTATTATTAAAGTACGTGACGGTTATTGTCATAAAATTCTAATAGATGATCTCTCTAGATTAAGTGAGAGATATCCTCAAATAGAGATAATAAACATTGGAAAAAGTGTGTTAGGACGCAGTATTCCTGCTGTGAAATTGGGGGATGGGCCAAGGAAAATACACTATAACGGCTCTTTTCATGCTAATGAATGGATTACCTCTCTCTTACTTATGGTATTCATAGAAAAGTTCCTTGAAGCAAAAGTTAGTAATAACGATTATTTAGGTATAAATGTCAACAGCTTATGGCAAAAA
The DNA here is from genome assembly GCA_012524045.1 of Peptococcaceae bacterium. Classification (GTDB taxonomy): domain Bacteria; phylum Bacillota; class Desulfitobacteriia; order Desulfitobacteriales; family Syntrophobotulaceae; genus JAAYSI01. The sequence goes on from JAAYSI010000273.1 coordinate 349, forward strand.
AACACTTTGTGGGTGATTCCAATGGTTAACCCGGACGGTGTAGATTTAGTACAAAACGGCTTTTCCCCAGATAATCCTTATTATAGAAATGTTTTGCAAGCAAATAAAGGATCCACAAATTTTCGTAATTGGAAGGCAAACATTAGAGGAGTAGATTTAAACGACCAATTTCCAGCTAATTGGGAAAGGGAATACACCAGAAGGAAAATTACAGAGCCTGCGCCATTAAATTATCCTGGGCCCCACGCCCTATCGGAGCCTGAGGCGAAGGCGATTGCCAATTTCACTTTGGAAAAGCAATTTGATCTTGTTATTGCATTTCATGCTCAAGGTGAAGAAATCTATTGGGGATATGAAAAACTTGAACCAGAAGAATCCAGTAGAATAATAAAACGCTTTCAAAAAGTAAGCGGTTATAGAGCAATACGCTATGTAGACAGCGACGCTGGTTATAAAGACTGGTTTATATATAAATGGCATAAACCTGGTTTTACTGTAGAATGTGGCCTAGGCCAAAATCCATTACCTATTAGTCAGTTCCCGGCTATCTGGTCTAAAGTTTCTAAGATAATGTTAGAAGGTTTAATTACATAGTCCTACGGAACTTTTTGTCAAGTTCACTTTTTGGCAGCTCAATGATTACTGGTCTCCCATGTGGACATGAATAGGGGTTATGTGTCTTTCCTAGAGTTTGAATCAATTCATCCATTTCCTGAATGCTAAGTTTTTCATTACCTCTAATAGAGGAATGGCAAGCCAGTGTAAAAATCCATTTTTCCAGTAATTTTTCTTGAGTAGGAGGAGAAAAATCTTCAGAAACTTTATCTAAAAAATATTTAAAAAGATTACTTGGTTTTTCCTTATCTCCTAAAAAAGGTGCACTCCTTAAATAATATGTCCTTTCTCCGAAATATTCTACGACAAAACCCATCTCTTGTAACTCTTGAAGGTGATTTAGTAATATTTGTTCTTCTTGAGCATTTACTTCTATAACTTCAGGTATAAGAAGTGTTTGGCTAGGCAAGGTATCTTGTTTTAGCTGCAAAAGTAATTCATTATATCTTATTCTTTCATGTGCAGCATGTTGATCAATACAATACAAACTAATATCATCTGTACATAAAATATAGGTATTAAAAATTTGACCGAGTGCTCTTAGTCGCTCAAAATGCACTGCTGTTTTTATATTGGACTTGGCGTCATAACCATAGGTAGGTTGTTCCGACACATATACATCTTGTTCTTTATTTATAATTATGAATTCCAATTGTTTTTCTTGATTATTGCTATTTAGCGTAATTGTATTTTCTTTCTTGCAATTTAATTGCTCGTTAGTAGAGGCTAGTTGGCTTGAAATCCCTGTTATAGGAAACTTTTTGCGTGGTATATTATTTAACAAAGTATCTTGAACGCTTTTAACTATTATTCTATAGATTTCTTGCTCTTTATGAAATTTAATTTCTAATTTGGCTGGATGAACATTAACATCATATTCTGAAGGTGACATCAGCAAAGAAAGTACAACAACTGGGTATAGATTAGCTGGAATAAAGGTGTGGTAACCTTCTTTTACCGCTTTATTTAATAACTGAGAACGAATGATACGTCTATTGACAATAAAAACAGCATCGTTTCTTGATTTGACTAAATCTGGCGGACTAATAAAACCTTCTAATTTTATTTCTCCTTCCTCAAAACTTAGAGGGATCATTTTTTTTGCTAATGTTAAAGTATTAGTTTCTGCAATTGCATCTAAAAGATTTCCTTTTCCAGATGTTTGAAATACTATTCTATCATTGTGTTTAAGCGTAAAGGCTACATCAGGTCGAGCCAATGCAATTTGGGTAATGACATTAGCTATTAGATTAAATTCCGTTGAAATTGAACGTAAAAACTTCTTCCTAGCAGGTGTGTTAAAAAAAAGTTCTTTGACATTGACGATAGTACCAATGGGACAAGCATCTTCAGTTAAATTGGTAATTGATCCTCCTTCAAGTTCAATTTTGTATCCAGAAACTTGTTCGGAAGTGCGCGAAAGGATACTCAGCTTAGAAACGGAGGCTATTGTTGAAAGAGCTTCTCCTCTAAAACCCAAAGTCTGTAAATTATTTAAATCGTCGATAGAATTTATTTTACTGGTTGCATGTGGTAAAACTGAAAGACGCAAATCCTCTGCTGGGATCCCTATTCCGTTATCCTTTACCCTTATTAAGGAAACCCCACCTTTTTCTACAGTAATATCTATCTTTGAAGCAGCGGCATCTAGGGAATTTTCAACCAGCTCTTTTACTACTGAAAGTGGCCTTTCTACTACTTCCCCAGCAGCTATCTGATTAATTGAGCGTTGATCTAATAATTTAATTTTAGGACTAACCAAAATTTACTTCCCCATTTCCAATACGCCAGATTACTTTATTATTTTTTAGATTTTGTAAAAAAATATTTTTTTCTCTTTCTTTTAATGCATCAAATAAGTCATAACCTGCTTGCTCACAGGTTTCACAGGCTTCAAATGGTATCCTAATAACAAGCCCTTTTTCATATGTTTCTAGGTTTTGAGACAGCATTAATACCGTTCCCCCACAATGGTTACATTTACGGACATAATCCTTACGCCGCTCCCTAAACCAATGAGTGTCATAAAAAATATCTTTCTCACCATATACCCAATCGCCTGAAGGAAAATATTTTTCCTTTCTAAATATCCAGTTTGGTTTAACGTTATCGTGATGCTTTTTCAAATCATGAATAAAAGATAGAAAAGCTTCACCAGACACTTCCATATTCTTCAGTTTTTGTGGTTCAATTACCCCTGAGTAATCTTCACCGGCTAAAGCCAGTAATATAGCCATATTAACATAGGGTAATGCTCCCTGAATAGAATAACCACCCTCGAGAACTGCTAAATCAGGCTTGAGTAACTCAGTTATTTTACCATATCCTTGGGCAGATACATTCATAGAGGCTAAAGGATCGGTGAAATGATTGTCTTGACCGGCAGAATTAATTATTATTTCTGGCTGAAATTCTTGGAGCTTTGGCAATATCCAGTTTTCGAAAGTATAAATAAATCCCTCGTCCCCTACTCCAGGAACTAAAGGTATGTTTATAACAGTCCCCCATGCGTTGGGGCCTCCTTTTTCTTCGGTAAAACCAGTTCCTGGGAAGAGTGTTCTACCGTCTTGGTGGATTGAAATATATAAAACATTAGGATCGTTATAAAAAATATCCTGCGTACCGTCTCCATGGTGGACATCTGTATCGACAATTGCCAGTTTTTTTAAGCCGTATTTAGCTCTGAGGGTATTAATAAGAATAGCCTCATTGTTAAGTGTACAAAAGCCACGATTGCCCCAGACAGTTGCACCTGAATGATGTCCCGGAGGTCTTATTAAAGCAAAGCCATTAGTTAACTCCTTCTCGATAATAGCTTTGCCAAGAATTATAGAGCTTCCAACTGCAATAAGGTGGGCATCTAAATCATGCTGTCTATAATCAGGAAAAATTGCTTGCGTCCTTAAGACATCAAAAATATCAGCAACCTCAGGTGAATATTGTTTAATTTGCGGAAAATCCATAATTCCTTCTTCAAAAATTTGTTCTTGGGTGTAAAGTAGGCGTTCCTCCCTTTCAGGGTGGGTTTCTCCAAGCGACCAATCAAAGGCTGGAAAAAAAATGATACCTGTATTAACCATCATAAAATCCTCCCTATTACACCTGGGGGTAAATGAACTGATCCTCTGACTATTTGACCGATAGTTCGGTGATTATCAACCAAAGGAAAATATTCAAATGGTTCGATTTTAAAGCTATCAAAATCTATTCCCATTTCTAGAGCCTGCTCTTTAGAAATATCAACTAAAAACTTTTCAACTTCCCTATAGGGTCTTTTTGCTCCTTTCCAAGCGCCTTGTTCACCGGTTTCTTCTATTCTATACTTGGCTAAGCTGGTGTCTAGGTTAAGAGTCCAAGAGAAAGTAGGCTTAGCCATAGCAGCACCGACAGCATTTGAAATAGGGGCCCAATTTGAAATAATTGCCCGGGTTTTCATTTTATTTTCAAAAGTTTTTGCTAAGCCAGCCGCCGGGCCTCCACTAAGATAGATATTAAACTTATAGTCAAGATTTTGATGTAATACTTCCCAAACTTTGTATGCTGGCTCATTTTTCCACTCCGTCAAAAGTTGCTTTATTGCTAGAATTATTTTTTCAACCATTTGCTCTATTATGGATTCAGCAAGTGTTCTAATTGTTAAAGCTTGCCGTTCATTTTCAGGTAAAAGCTCTGCAAGAGCTTCCTCGGCTTTCTGATAGCTTCCAATTTTTATATAATTTAAATAGCGCATTGCATCAGTAGGAGTCGGGCTATTCCCCCCCATACAGTACGCAGGTCCTGTGCGATAATTAGATATTATTATTTCACCATTTCTGTTAATAATTGTAGAATCTCCTCCAACAGTAATGGAACGAGTTGCAAGTGATCTAATATGTGTTAAAAAATTATCAATTTGTGCACCTTTAAAGCTTAATAAAGGTGAGCCACCTAAAACTAGCCCTATGTCAGTAGTAGTTCCACCGATGTCCACAACTATAAAAGACTCCTCCGGTTCGCTTTGAGCTAAAGCTCCAAGGATGCTAGCCGCTGGGCCAGAATAAATCGACTCTACAGGTCTTATTCTTTCAAGAGGGAATACTCCTCCATCAGCTTTTAAGATTCTTATTGGTCCGTTAAAACCTCTGCTAATGACTGCTTTCTTTAGATTGCACCTAAAGTTTGAGAATAGTTCTGTACAGGCTAAATTTAAGTAGGTAGTTAAACTTCTTCGGTAAAAATTAGATTTACCCCATTCAGACCCCAAAGCTATATGTACATTTGGTATTTCATTTTCTAGGTAAGCTTTGAGTTCTGTTTCAAAAATATTATTGCGATGGGAAAACTTACTTACAATAGCAACTAGAGGGTTCTCGCTATGTGAGCTAAGTCTCTGGGTTAATTCCTTCCATTCCCTTTTATCCGGGGGTAGTACCTCCCTCCCCCTATAGTCTAGTTCCCCTGAAAGCACTGAATATTTTACAGGCCAATTAAATGAGGATAACCTAACTCCAGAGCCAGGAAAAAGAATAAGGTTTACTTTTGATAGTTTGTTTAGGAGAATAGCATTGGTCACTAAAGTTGTACTTACTGTAATATGATCAAGTGGCATTGAAGGTGGAATCTCGAGAAAATCAAAAGCTTCCAAAACTGTATTTAGTATATTTTTAGGATCTGTTAAAACTTTTCCTTTCTTAATTACTTCATTATTTTGAATAAGGACTGTATCAGTGAAAGTACCACCTACATCTATCCCTATTTTGTAGCCCATAAGCATCCCTCCAATAGGCAATCCCTATATTACTCTAGATGAACGAATTCTGTTTCTTAAGTCGTATAAATACTCCAATGCTTGACGAGGAGTAAGATTATCAATATCCAACTGTTCGATTTCTTTCAGTAAAGGATGGGTATACTCCAAGTTAAATAATGAAGGTTGTAATGAACGAGCTCCAATGGTTTTTGTGTTCTTAGATTTACTAGAACTATTCTCCAGCTCTGCTAGGACTGTCGCTGCTCTTCTAATTAAAACAGTTGGCAGACCAGCAATTTTTGCTACATGAAGACCATAGCTTCTATCTGCTTTTCCTGGGAGTATTTTATGAAGAAAAATCATATCTTCACCTTGCTCTTTAACCGCTACATGAAGGTTAAAAATTTCAGAATGTCTTTCTTCTAATTCTGTTAACTCATGATAATGAGTTGCAAATAAAGTTTTGGCTTTAATAGAGTTATTCTCTACTAAATATTCAGCTATTGCCCAGGCAAGACTTAATCCATCGTATGTTGCAGTCCCTCGACCTACTTCATCTAGAATTATTAAGCTATTG
>JAAYSI010000274.1 GCA_012524045.1 Peptococcaceae bacterium
ATACCGGAAAAAATCCGTACCGAAAAAACTCTTTCTGCCGAACTGGATAAAGAAATAGCGGAGGCTATCGTTGAGTTTAAAAAAGGCTTTTTGGTCTAAAGAAAGAGTTTTTTCGGTACGGATTTTTTCCGGTATATGGGCTTTCGTAGTCCGCATATAGCGTAAAAATTCTTGTTCAAAATCTTTTATCCTATCCAGTGGAACATCGTCAATATAGCCTTTCGTTGCGGCATATATAACCAAAACCTGCTCTTCCACAGGCATGGGTTGGTACTGCCCTTGTTTCAGAATCTCCATGGTTTTTTGGCCGCGATTCAATCTGGCCTGGGTGGCCTTGTCCAAATCGGAGCCAAACTGAGCGAAGGCAGCAAGTTCCCGATAGGAAGCCAAGTCCAGACGCAATTGACCTGCTACTTGTTTCATAGCCTTAATTTGGGCTGCTCCACCGACCCGGGAAACAGAGATTCCGACGTTGATTGCCGGGCGGAAGCCAGCATAAAACAAATCGGTTTCCAAGAAAATCTGGCCGTCAGTAATAGAAATAACATTAGTCGGAATATAGGCTGAAACGTCTCCGGCCTGAGTCTCGATAATAGGCAACGCGGTCAGCGAACCGCCGCCTTTCTCATCAGATAACTTGGCGGCCCTTTCGAGTAGGCGAGAGTGCAAGTAGAAGACATCCCCAGGATAAGCCTCACGACCGGGAGGACGCCTCAAGAGCAGGGAAAGCTCCCGATAAGCAACAGCCTGTTTGGAAAGGTCATCATAAACCACCAGAACATGCTGACCCTTATCTCTAAAGTATTCTCCCATCGCACAGCCGGCGTAAGGAGCAATATAAATCATCGGAGCGGGATCCGAAGCGGTAGCCATCACTACGATGGAATAATCCATAGCTCCGTGTTCCTCTAATTTTTTGACCACACTGGCCACGGTAGACTGTTTCTGGCCAATAGCAACATAGATGCAGATACAGTTTTGGCCTTTTTGGTTAATAATAGTATCCACTGCAAGGGCAGTTTTCCCGGTTTGTCGGTCTCCAATAATCAATTCCCGCTGGCCCCGGCCAATCGGAACCATGGAGTCAATAGATTTTAAACCGGTCTGTAGCGGTTCGTGAACAGATTTTCTATCAATAACACTTGGAGCTGGTGACTCAATCGGACGATAAGCGGAAGGTTCGATTTCCCCTTTACCGTCAAGGGGCTGCCCAAGAACATTAACAACCCGACCAATTAAAGCTTCTCCGACCGGCACCTCAACAATTCTGCCGGTGCGCTTTACTTGATCGCCTTCTTTAATATGTTCGTAGGGCCCTAGGATAACACAGCCGATATTGTCTTCCTCCAAGTTCATAGCCATACCAAATATTCCGCCAGGAAACTCTATAAGTTCTCCCGACATCGCTTTTTCCAAGCCATAAATCCGAGCTATCCCATCCCCAATTTGGATAACGGTGCCCACATCCACGACTTCAAGCGAAGTTTCATAGCGTTCTATTTGTTGCTTTATAATCGAACTTATTTCTTCTGGACGTAAGTTCATTCTTTTGTTTCACCCACTTCCTGCTGAGGTTTATACGATGATTTTTTTAACTGATTACGTAGCTTTTCCAGTGCAGTCGCGATAGAACCGTCCATTACTCTATCTCCGATCTGGAGTTTTGCACCACCGATTAGAGTGGAATCTACGCTCGTAGTCAAACGTACATTTTTCCCGGTAGCTTTGGCAATTACTTGCTTCAATTTTTCTTCTTGAGCTTCCGCTAAAGGCACGGCACTCACTATTTGCGCCTCTATAACATTGCGAGCTTCATTGGCCAGGCGCGTAAATTCCCGTTGAATATGTTTTGTTAAGTTCTGTCTTCTCCGGTCAATAAGCAAGTAGAAAAAATGCCTGGTTATATCAGAAATATTTTGATCCAATATTTTATTCAAAACTTCTTTTTTCGTTTTAGCTTCTATATTGGGATGATTCAACAAATGCCGAAGTTCGCTATTCTCAGCAATTAGCTTAGTAAGTTCTTGCAGTTCCGCGTCTACTTGATCAAGCAGAGAAACCTCAACAGCTAATTCAAAGAGGGCCTGAGCATATCTGCGAGCTAATGCTCCATTTAACATGGCCTATTACCTACCTCTTGAATAAATTGATCTACAAGCGCCTCCTGACCGCTAAGATCTAACTTTTGTTGAATGATCTTTTCAGCAACGGCGATAGACATATCGACAACTTGAGACCTCACCTCTGCGATAGCTTGATCCCTTTCACGCTCAATTTCGGCAAGGGCCGCTTGTTTCATCCTTTCCGTTTCCCTGCGGGCTTCGGCTAGGATTTCAGCCGCTCTTGCTTCACTGCTTTTTGTAGCATTTTCAATTATTTTCTGAGCTTCCTGACGGGATTTTTGCATTTCCGCCTGGTATTCTTGTCTGAGTCTTTCGGCTTCCTTCCTTTCTTTTTCTGCATGAGCGAGATTATCCTCAATGGTTTGCCGACGCTTTTCCATTACATTCATCAGAGGTTTCCAGGCAAACTTAGCTAAAACCCAAACTAGAATGAGAAAAGAAAGAATCTGAAAAAAATAGGTATAATCAAAAGAAATAGGATTACCGGCGCCCCCATCGGCCGCGGCAATCGTATAGGATAATCCAATTCCAAAGGGATTCAAACGATCATTCCCTCCTCTCCGCTAAAAGAGTTATTACTACGATTTGTCAGTTCGAATTCAAATACCCTAAGCTTTGACAAAAATCATAATTAACGCAATAACCCAAGTGAGGAGAGGGAGAGCTTCAATCAAACCTACTCCAATAAACATAATAGTTTGTAAAGAGGATTTGGCTTCTGGTTGACGAGCAACCCCATTAATTGTACTGGAAATAACTTGACCATTCCCTATTGATGCTCCAATAGCGGCAGCAGCAGCAGCAATTCCGGCTCCAATCATAGCAGCAGCAGACATATCCATTATAATTTCCTCCTTAGATTTAAATAAAAGTTTTATAGTAAATTAAAATAATAAACTTAATGGTCAGTGCTCACAGCCTGAGAAACATAAGCTATAGTCAAAACTGTAAACACAAAAGATTGTATTGCACCTATAAATACACTAAAACCGAGCCAGGCAGCCATCGGAATAGCACCTCCGAAGACAAAAATACCCGGAATCATGAGTATCACTGCAATCAAGGTTTCTCCGGCATAAATGTTTCCGAATAGACGGAAAGCCAGAGTCATCGGCTTAGCTACAAAATCTATAAGATGAATTGGTAAAAAAACAGGATAGGGCTCAATGAAATGACGGAAATACTGTGCCCCCTGATTTTTAATACCAAAAACTACAACCAAGATTATCGTTAAGGTCGCTAAGGCCGCGGTAGTATTAATATCTGCCGTAGGGGACATCATTACTACTTCCCCTAAAATATGATTTAGTTTGGCAAACTCCACTCCTTTAAATAGCGGAGCAAAAATATTCGGGATAAGTCCCAACATATTGGAAAAAAAGATAAAGGTTATAAGAGTCAACAGGTAGGAAAGCATTGCTGCTCCCTTTTTATAATCCATATTATTAGATATCAAAGACCTGACAAAGTCTACTACCCATTCTAATAAATTTTGAAGCTTTCCAGGTTTACCGCTGGTAAGGTTTCTAACACCAAGTAAAACAAAAACCACTACGATCAACATGGTAAGCCATGTCATTACTAATGTTTTTGCATGTACTGTGCCATTCCCAACATTCCAGATTATGGTTTCGTGCATTCATTTCTCACCCCCTTTCACTTTGAGCTGATTAATTATCGTGAGAATCAGGGGTAAACAGATCCCCACAGCAATTCCACCGGCTAAATACAAAAGCCACTCCGGCTTGAAAGTGCCGATTGTAGCTACTACCAGAGTCACCATTCCCAATCTGGAAAACAGTCTTTTATAATAAACCAGCAGAGCTGTTCTAAGATCCTTATCTACTATGCCCCTGAGGTCTCGGGATAACCACAAAAAATTAAAAATACCTGTCAGGTAACCTATCAAGCATCCCAACAAGGAATAATTATCCGCGAGCACGGCTAACAGTAAAATAGCCGAAGTAGCATACCCGCTTAAGATTAACAATGATCTATTATTCATCATCAGACTTCCCAAGTTTAGAAAGTGATACAATCATATAAAGTAAACCTAGTATAACTCCAAGAATCATCAGCACAATCTTAAGCCACGGATCAGTGTTAGCCGCTGAATCCAGGTAGTCTCCCAGAAAATCCCCTGCTGCCACTAAGCCTGCCAGAGTGGTAGCGATAGTCGATCCCCATAACATGTACTTAAACCAGTTTTTATTGTCTTTATTATCCATGAGGATCCCTACAATCCACAAATACTTCAAGTAATTCGCCATAGTTGATTGAATTCCTTCAAGCGATTTCGATAATCTAACATCTAATGTTATTTTCGCCCTAATAGATGTTCTTATTTTTGCTGTTTTCCAGGTAGTCTATTACTATATCAGCAATTCTTAGGCTAGCCAGCCCATCACCGTAAGGATTAGCAGTCTGGGCCATTTTTTGGTAAATCTGTCGGTCAGTTAATAGTTTGGTCAAGCTGGCATAAACCCTTTGGTACTCAGTTCCGACAAGTAAAACTGTCCCGGCCGCTACGGCTTCCGGCCTTTCGGTAGTATCCCTAACACACAGCACAGGTTTACCCAGTGACGGAGCCTCTTCTTGAATACCACCCGAATCAGTCAATATCAAATCAGCTCTGGCCAATAAGTTAACAAAGGGTTCATAATCCAACGGCTCGATCAGATGGATCCTTTGCTCTTTGCCTAAAACTTCCGCAACCACGCTGCGAACAGCAGGATTCTTATGCATCGGAAATATGACATAAGTATCAGAATGTTCCGCCAAAATTTGCGCTAAGGCTTGGTAAATTTGACGCATCGGTTCTCCGAGGTTTTCCCGACGATGAGTAGTCAGTAAGATTAAGCGCTTGTCACTGTTAGCATTAAGGATTTTACTCAGATTCTGATCTGCAAACTCATATTCTTTTTTGACAGTAGCAAGCAAGGCATCAATTACCGTATTTCCGGTTACGTAAATTTTTTCGGGACTAATACCTTCGCGAAGTAAATTATCCTTAGCTAAAGTAGTAGGAGCGAAATGCAGGTCGGCTAAACCCGTGGTTAGTTTGCGGTTAATTTCTTCCGGCCACGGGGAATACTTTTTTCCCGTCCTTAAGCCTGCCTCGATATGGCCGACCGGAATCCTGTGGTAAAAAGCAGCAAGAGCTGCAACAAAAGTAGTACTTGTATCACCCTGCACCAATACTAAATCAGGCTTTTCTTCAGCCAATATAGGATCAATTCCTTCAATGACTCTGGCCGTAAGGCTGGACAAAGTCTGACCATGTTTCATCAGATTCAAATCATAAGAAGCTTTTATCTGAAAAAGATCTACAACTTGATCCAGCATTTCGCGATGTTGGGCCGTGAGAATGACGCAGCAATCAATACTTTCTTGCCTTTCCAAGGCTTTAACTACTGGTGCCATTTTAATTGCTTCCGGCCTTGTTCCAAAGACTGTCATTACCTTGAATCTTTTTTCCACGTCGTTTCCTCCGTTTGAAATCTATTTGCGGCCAAATCGTTCTATAAAAAAATCTGGTGATAAACGCTTTTTATCCTCTTATAGTTATTCATTATACCAAGCGCCGAACAAAATTCAACTTTACACGGCTTTGAAATGCTCTTATCCGAGCTTAGACCATATCAAAACGAATATTTTTCTTGTGACCGTCCCCATCGAAAAAGACAACTCTTCTAATCATTGCATTTTTTATCATCCGCCGGCAAAGCAAGCAAGGTTCGGAACAGGCTAAGTTTCCATCGCTGTCCTGACCTGCTACATAAATAGTACTACCTTTCATCTTTACCGGGTCACCGGCAATAATAGCGTTTTGTTCGGCATGGACTGCCACACAGAGTTCATAACGCTCGCCTTTAGGGATATTATACTGTTTGCGAATACATATCCCTGTATCTATACAGTTCGGTTCCCCACGGGCAGCTCCATTATAGCCGGTACTTACAATAATATTATCCTTGACAATCACCGCTCCATAATTACGGCGTAAACAAGTCGATCTTTTGGCAATCAGTTGAGCAATTTCTAAAAAATATTCATCCCAATCCGGCCTGTTAGACTTTCTCATAATTCTCCTCCCATTCTAAATAGTCTAGGCTTCATTCGAACTGCCGCTAATATATTCTTTGTATCTATGGTAATCCTGTTCATCCAGAATGACTTCAACTTCTATGCCATGTTCAGTATACTGCAGTTCGGTCAAGCTGTATTTGCTTTTGAGGGTATTTAGAATATCCCCTCGGGAAAACGGTAGGTTTAAGGTGGATTTGTAGGTCTTTTGTTGCAATTTTTGTTCTAGGGCTCTATATAGCTTATCCAGATTCCACTTTTCTTTGATTGAAATATAAACTTGATCCTGTGTATTGTGGTAATAATGATCAACTGGAAGTAAATCAATTTTATTATAGACATTTATAATAGGTTTATTGTAAGCATCCAGTTCTTGTAAAACCTTAAGGGTAGTTTCGAGCTGAATAAGGTTGTTTTCATTGCTAATGTCGATAACATGAAGGATTAAATCAGCATACTTTACTTCTTCCAGCGTTGCCTTAAATGCTTCCACCAAATCATGGGGTAATTTGCTTACAAAACCCACCGTATCCACTACTAAATACTCTTGTTTATTCGGTAAAATTGCCTTTCTCAAGGTCACATCCAACGAAGCAAACAGCTTATCTTCAGCCAACACTTCTTTGTCAGGACTATAATCCCTATGCGTTTTAATCAGTTCATTTAACAAGGAGGATTTCCCAGAGTTAGTATAACCTACCAGCGCAACCAGCGGAAGTTCTGATTTCAGGCGCCTTGCTCTTTGGGTGGAACGATATCTCTTAACTTGTTCCAATTCTTTTTTAATTTCACTGATTCTATTCATAATATGCCTGCGGTCGGTCTCCAGCTTTTGTTCGCCCGGCCCTCTGGTACCAATACCCCCACCGGTACGGGACAGCTGTTTCCCTAGACCGTGTAGACGGGGAAGCCGATATTTTAGCTGAGCTAACTCGACTTGCAGTTTTCCTTCCTTGCTAAGGGCCCTTTGAGCAAAGATGTCCAGAATTAATGCCGTTCGATCCAATACTTTCAATTCCAAAATCTCTTCGATATTGCGGAGCTGAGTACCGGAAAGTTCGTCATTAAAAATTACCAGTGAGGCTTCTTGACATGCCGCTTCTTCTTTTATTTCCCGCAGTTTCCCTTTGCCAACATAGGTTCCTGCATCCCTGGCCGCTCGATTTTGGATAATACTGCCGACCACCTCGGCACCTGCAGCTTCCGCCAAGCTGGCTAATTCAACAAGGGAATCCTGAATACTCTCATAGTCTTTCAAATGAGTATTCAAACCGACCACAAGAGCTTTTTCTTTATTTTCTATTGCTCGCTCATTATCCTGCCTCATTTTTATTCCTTTCCCAGCACCTTTCTCTAGAAATTTTTACAACGTCTCTCTACTCCTTACCCTTATCATAAAGAACTTTTGGGTTTTAGGCAATTATAAGGAAGTATATTTGGGCATTACCCGCTCACAACGCTTCTCAGCTCCACGGTTCGCTAGGTAATACCCAAATATACTAAAAGAAATTTTTAGTTCTTTGCTACGATACCGTTCGAACGGAATCTTTGAGTAAGTGAATGAATCAAAAAGACGCCCTCAAAGAATGAGGACATCTACTCAAAACATAAGTGCTAAAGATAATCTATTTTGTTCCGAACAGCCGATCACCGGCATCTCCTAAGCCTGGGACTATATAAGCTTTTTCATTAAGACAATCATCAACAGCGGCCACAAAAATATCCACATCGTCATGAGCCTGCTGGACTGCAGCAATTCCTTCCGGAGCAGCTATTAAGCACATGAGTTTAATGCTTTTAACGCCACGCTCTTTCATAAAGGTGATCGCCGCAACAGCAGAGCCTCCGGTAGCCAGCATCGGATCGATCAAAATAATATCTCTTTCGTGGACATCGGCCGGCATTTTACAATAATATTCAACCGGTTTTAAAGTTTCATGGTCACGATAAAGACCGATATGCCCAACTTTAGCAGCCGGGATAAGTCTTAACATACCGTCAACCATGCCAAGGCCCGCTCTTAAGATCGGCACTAGGGCTACTTTGCGCCCGGCTATTCTTTTAGTCTTCGCTACTGCTATCGGGGTTTTTACTTCAACCTCTTTTAGAGGAAAATCTCTGGTTACTTCATAGGCCATAAGCATAGCCACTTCTTCCACCAGATTCCGAAATTCTTTTGAACTGGTTTTTTCATCCCGAATAAGCGATAGTTTATGCTGAATCAAAGGATGATCTAACACCGTTACTTTTCCCATTTCTTTCATCTCCTTTTAGCCGGGACTTCTCCTAGCTATATTCTATATAACCTATTTATATAGCGGAAACTTAGAGTTTAATTCAGCCACAATAGACCTAGCTTTTTCTAGTTGTTCGCTGTTTTCGCCGACGGTTAAGGCCAAGTTGATTGCTTCCGTTATCTGTTTCATTTCAGCTTCTTTCATACCGCGTGTCGTTACGGCCGGTGAGCCTATCCGAACCCCGCTAGTCACAAAAGGACTCTCCGGATCAAAGGGTATGGTATTTTTGTTAACGGTAATACCCACATCGTCCAATATTTTTTCTGCATCTTTACCGGTTAAGCCTTTGCTACGCATATCTAGCAGCACCAAATGAGTATCCGTTCCACCGGAAACCAGCCGGAAACCTCTCTCTAAGAAACCTTCGGCCAAAGCTTGAGCGTTCCTTACAATTTGCTTTTGGTATTCCTTAAATTCCGGCTTCAAAGCCTCGCCAAAGGCAACGGCTTTAGCCGCTATCACATGCATCAAAGGTCCTCCTTGGAGGCCGGGGAATACTGCTTTGTCTATTTTTTGGGCGAATTCCCCTTGGCAAAAAATCAATCCGCCCCTGGGACCTCTTAAAGTTTTATGCGTAGTTGTGGTTACAAACTGAGCATAGGGTACCGGATTTGGGTGGAGTCCGGCAGCTATCAAACCGGCTATATGAGCCATATCGACCATTAAATAGGCCCCGACTTCGTCGGCAATCTCTCTAAGTAGCTTAAAATCAATTGTTCTGGGATAAGCGCTGCCTCCGGCAACGATCATCTTAGGTTTATGCTCGCGGGCCAAGCTCCGAACTTTTTCGTAATCAAGGGTTTCTGTATCAGGATCTACACCATATTCCACGAAATTATAATATACTCCGGAAATATTAACCGGGCTTCCGTGGGTTAAGTGCCCGCCGTGAGAAAGGTTCATCCCCATTACGGTGTCCCCGGGCTTAAGCATGGCAAAATAAACAGCCATATTAGCTTGGGCTCCGGAATGAGGCTGGACATTAACATGGTCCGCGCCGAATAATTTTTTTGCCCTATCCCGCGCAAGATTCTCAACTATATCTACATGTTCGCAGCCACCGTAATATCTTTTGCCAGGGTAGCCTTCGGCATACTTATTGGTCAAAACCGAACCCTGTGCTGCCATTACTGCCCGGCTTACGAAGTTTTCAGAAGCTATCAATTCTATTTTGTCTTCCTGCCTTTGCTGTTCAAGTTCAATCGCTTCTGCTACTTCAGGGTCTTGAGGCGCTACATACTTCTGAATATAGTCCATTTATCTATCTCCTTTACTTATTTTTTTCTAAGACATATGGATAAAGAGTCCTTGGGCCCCCTATATATTTCGGTCTGGTCCGGGCCAGCGTCAGATGGGCTTGTCCCAAAGTCTGCAAATCAATCCTAACAGGGACAGCTACCGGACGTAAGTGCATTCCTATAAGAGTATCGCCGATATCGATCCCGGCATGAGCTCTGAGCCCTTCTACCAAAGTGGGGTTTGGGATTCTATCCCAAGCCGTCGCAGCCAAAGCACCCCCTGCCTGCGAAGACGGTTGGGCCATCACGGGCTCGAGCCTATATTCTTCGGCACACTGCTGCTCTACTACCAATGCTCTATTTAAATGTTCGCAACATTGAAAAGCCAAATATAGTCCTTTTTCCTTGGCCCACATCCAAACAGGTTCAAACAAGGTCTGAGCCACATCCTGACTACTCGCCGTACCTATTTTTTGTCCTAAGACTTCACTTGTGCTGCAGCCGATTACCAAAATCTGTTCCGCTTTTAGTTCGGCCACTTGCGCAAATTGTTGAAGGATATGTTTCCAATCTGCTTCGATGTTGGCCAATATCGTTTCTTTTGTCTCTTTTTCCTCCCTCTTATCTGCCTACCCCTATTGCTAACAAGATAATTCAAAATCCGCGATCTGGTCAACTCTACGTTTATGGCGCTCTCCGCCAAAGTCAGTAGTCAAAAATGTTTCAACTATATCCAGCGCCAAGCCCGGACCGATAACCCTTGCTCCCAAAGCCAGGACATTGGCATTATTATGTTCTCTAGACATCCTAGCCATATAGCTGTTGGTACAAAGGGCAGCCCGAATACCTTTCACTTTATTAGCTGCAATTGAAATACCAATACCGGTACCACAAACCACAATCCCATAATCGGCTTGCTTAGTGACTACTAACTCTCCAACTTTAAATCCGTA
>JAAYSI010000275.1 GCA_012524045.1 Peptococcaceae bacterium
ATTCGCTCCTCTAAACTTAGTTTTCCGATTAAAATAGTAGGATTTTTTAAGTACATTATAAATTAGAACTTAGATTTTTGACAAGTAATAAACCATTTTCTAATAACTATTTATAATTATCTAAATTATATATTCTTGCAGCGATAGGAATGAGCGGAGAATTAAGTGCAAAGAAAAAGGACCGGTTAGGGTCCTTTTTCTTAAGTCTATTATAAAGTTATAATTGACCACCGTTATTTTTCATATGGTTTTGGGCAAATTCTACCATTCTTTTTACCATATTTCCGCCAATTTTTCCTCCTAAACGTCCCCCGATCCTTCCTGCGTCCCGAGAGGTAAGATCGCCGTTATAGCCGTGATTTAACGGAATACCCAATTCGCTAGCAATTTCAAATTTCGAATTGTTAAGGAAATCCGAATACTGTTTTTGCACATTATTAATACCGGAAGCTGAAGAGATACCTAGCTCTTCGGAAAATTCATAGTTAAAATCTTGAGGATTAGCGTTTATATAGCCCAGTTCATTGGAAACTTCGTATTTTAACCTATCAAGTACAGGATTTGATCGTCTGCGAGCCATATTTTCACCTCATTTTAAAATATTAAATGAGTCTGTCTATAGTTTGGTTCATTAGATTTTTTAAATACGATGAAATTGTTTCTCTATTACCTAATAATTTTCTCGTTAGCTTTTCTTTACTAAATATAAAATTTAATTCAAAAAATTTATATTAAAAAATGAGCAGCCTAAAGGTGATTTATGAAAGAAATAGAATATAAGGTATAATAAACGGATATAGCAATGTTTAAAAACCAATTCATTATTCTGGGGGGTCTTTGTCTTTTGAAGAAATTATTAACTGCGATAGCACTAGCCTGGGTAATGGTTATTATCTGGTATACTGACGCTTTTTATTTTATTGATAATCCGTTAACGGACAAAATTACCAATAAACCACGCCCGACTAATCCGGATATTAAAATAATTACCGTAGATTCTACCAGTCTAAACAAAATGGATTTGGAATCTTGGTCAAGATCTCAAATGGCTGAGTTGGTGGATAAAGTAGCCACTGCGGGGGCGAAAGCGATCTGGATTAATGATTTGTACACTTCCGAAAGTACCATACCAACTGAAGATCAAGCCTTAGCCGAGGTTATTGCTAAACATGCCAATATTTATTTACCGGTAAAAGTAAATTTTGATGTGATTGGGCAACCGACCAGGGTTTTAGAAAGGGAATATTTAAAATATCCCGTCTTTGATCTGCCTTCCGAAAGAATAGGTCATATCAATATTATGAAGGACAGGGACGGAGTAGTCAGAAAGATCTTGTTAGGAGTGCCCACATTAGATGATGAAATAGTTCCGCTGATTGGGGTTAGATTAGCCAACTTGCTTTTGCCTGAGGATAGTCAAATAACTTGGAATAAAAGTTTTATATGGAGCCGTGGCTTGGAAAGAATTCAGCTGGACAAAAATTTGCAAGTAGGTTTTTCCTATAGCTCTTCTGCTAAAAGTAAGTTTGACACGATACCAGCCTGGTCTGTTATGTCTGACGAAACTGATCCGTCTTATTTTCGGAATAGTTTAGTTCTTATCGAAACTTACGATGATGTTCGGAACTTCTATAAGACTCCGGTGGTTGGGCAGATGTCTGAAACAGAAGTCCAAGCCAATATAATCCAGGCAATTATAGAGGGTAGGTTTTATACTGAAATTTCGGATTCGCTGGCAATCACCATAGTGGTACTAGCAGCTATGTTAAGTTTTTATTTGTTTGATGCGTTAAGGCTAAAACTTGGGATAATCTTATTAATTATCTTATTGGCCTTGAATACGGGAGCAGTAGTGTATTTTTACAATAATAAGGCTATTCTGTTACCCAATTTCGCTACGGCGCTAGCATTTATTTTGGCGTTTGTTGCCGTTATTCTCTATAACAAAGTAATCAATAAGCAGAAAAATTAATTGATTCCTAGTTCTAAGAATAGATTTGAAAGCTGATCAAATATACGAATAAACCGTCACCTTAGTGCATAATAAATAGAGTAGGGATAATTTTGCTAAATCTATTCTTGAGTGTGCTCGGGAAGGAGACGGAACTTATGCAGGCAGCGTTAATATATGAGGATAACAAACAGCAAAGCATGCTGGTGCCTAAGCAACTAGTTGGGTTAGCGGCGATATTGTTGACCGGTTCAGCGGTCACTCCTGTTAATATGCAAGCTGTGCAAAACACGTCAAGTTTTAGCGCTAACGACTTTATTGAACAGACAGAAATAATTGAGATGGCTCCACCTATCCAAAGCAATATTAACCTGAAAACTATGGAAGAATTGGGTGGAGCTCGATTATACTCAACAGTAAATATTCAGACAATTTCTCTTTATGAAAAGCAGAAAGAAGTTTTACAACTGCGAGATAAAATTGTCAGTTCCGTGTTGACTTGGCAGGGTGTATCTTATCTCTGGGGAGGAACAAATAGGGCAGGAGTGGACTGCTCAGGACTTGTCCAGCAAGTATTTAAAGAAAATGGTATTCTTCTTCCGCGTACTTCCTATGAACAGTATAGGGTAGGTGTAGGTATTCCCCAAGCGAATCTTAAACCGGGAGATTTAGTTTTTTTCAATACTAATGGTACTCCTGCCAGCCATGTAGGGATATATATCGGAGAAAGGAATTTTATTTCAGCTACTAAAAGGATTGTAGAAATCCAATCTTTGGACCAACCCTATTGGCAAAGAACTTATACAGCGAGTAGAAGAATTATTGACTAGTAGGAACTATTGTATTGACAGAATAGAAAATTCTAATTATTATTATTCGAAAGAAAATAAGCGTACCTCCACCTGTTATTTGGTGAGAGGTTATTTGTATTTTAGTATGTAAAAACTATATTTAGTATGCAGAAACTCCATTAGGTAGTAATTTTATGATTTTGTTAATAATAGGGGGTGAGATTTATGAAGATATTGGTCAGTGAAAAGGTTGCAAAAGTAGGTATAGATAGGCTTAGAGATGTTCACGAAGTTGATACTTACAGTTATCTAACCCATGAAGAACTGGTTAAAATTATTCCCAATTATGATGCTTTAATTGTTAGAGGTGAGACCATAGTAGATAGCGAGGTCATAGAAGCCGCAAAAAACTTAAAAGTTATTGGACGTGCAGGTTTAGAGGTGGATCATATTGATATTCAGGCTGCAACTCGGAAAGGTATTATAGTCCTAAACGCACCTCAGGGAAACAGCACTTCCTCAATCGAGTATACTTTAGGAATGATTTTGGCTTTGAGTCGAGAAATTCCTCAGGCCTACTATTCGGTCAAAAATGGTCGTTGGGATAGACAGAGGTTTATCGGAACTGAGGTTAGGGATAAAGTTTTAGGTATCTTGGGTTTAGGCCGAGTTGGTTCAGGAGTTGCCCGTAGAGCCAAAGCTTTTGCGATGAAAGTCTTAGCTTTTGATCCGTTTATAAGTGAAGAAAAAGCAGCCGAAGTTGGTGTAGAGCTGGTTGATTTCGAACTGCTTTTGAGTAAAGCCGATTACCTAACTTTACATTTACCGACGACTGTGGACACTAGAAATTTATTAAATAAAGAGGCCTTTTCCCGAATGAAAAAAGGTGTAAGGATTATTAATTGTGCGAAAAGTGGTATTATTGATGAAAAGGCATTGATTTGGGCTTTGGAAGAAGGAATTGTTGCCGGCGCAGCGCTGGATAACTTTGAGCAAGAACCGCTTGATATTGTCAGTCCGCTGCTTAAGATGGACAATGTTATTTGCACCCCGCGGCTAGCTTCAAGATCTATCGAAGCCGAAAATGAAGTTGCAATCGGGGTAGCCAGAGCTGTTATAGCTGCTTTGGATGCAGAACCGGTCGCAACTTCTTTAAATATTCCGCCCGTATCTAAAGATGTGATGAGTACTATCAGACCATTTCTCAATCTAGTCGAAAAAATGGGGACACTGGCGGTAAATATTACCGAAGGTAGAATTAAACAAGTAGAAGTCAGATATAACGGTAGAATAAGTATGGTTGATACTAAGATTTTGACTCTAGCGGCGATTAAGGGGATTCTGAACCCAATCCTTCAAGAGGCCGTTAATTATGTAAATGCTCCAGAAGTCGCTAAGTCTCGAGGGATAATTGTTAGTGAAGTAAAAAACAAAGAAGCTAGAAATTTCGTTGATCTTATTACAGTCTCAGTCAAAACAGATAAAGGTGAACATCGGGTTGCCGGGTCTTTGTTTGGGAAGACCGAGGGTCGGATAGTGGAGATAGATAATTTTAGAGTAGATATTGACCCTAAAGGTTGGCTTTTACTTATTCCTCATGAAGATTGCCCGGGTATGATAGGGAAAGTAGGAACGGTTTTAGGTGATAATGATATTAATATTATCAGTATGCAAGTGGCCCAGACGAAGGATGCCGGAACAAATATTATGATTGTCGGGATTCAAAAGGAGATTGAGCTGGAGGTCTTAATTAAACTGAAAGAACTAACAGGAATCCAGAACGTTAAAAAGGTATATTTTGCCTAGGAGGATGTTATGATAAAATTTGGCACAGCCGGCATTCCGCTATCCGCAAAAGCCCAATCAACAGAAGCAGGAATTATTAGAGTAAAGGAACTGGGACTTGAAGCTATGGAAGTAGAATTTGTACATGGAGTCCGTATGAAAGAAGATAAAGCTAGTCAAGTCCAAACAGTGGCTGAACGAGAAAATATTGTTCTTACTTGTCACGCACCTTATTATATTAATCTCAACTCCGCTGAACAGGAAAAAGTCACTGCAAGCAAGTTGCGTCTAATTCAAACGGCTAGGATAGCTAAAGTGTTGGGAGCCACAAGTATTGTTTTTCATCCAGCCTTTTATTCCGGAAAAGCTAAGCTTGAGGTGTTGAAAAAAGTAATAGAGGAGCTAACTAGTGTTAGGGAAGAGCTAGCTAAAGAAGATAACCATATTATCCTTCGGCCGGAGACTACAGGTAAGCCAACTCAATTTGGCGATCTTGCTGAAACAATTCTTATCTCTCAAGAGGTTCCGGGAGTATTGCCTTGTATAGATTTTAGTCATCTTCATGCCAGAGCGAACGGTGCGATAAACACTTACGATGAGTTTTGTGTTGTTTTGGAACAGACTGCCGAAGGTTTAGCTGAAAGCTGGACGGAAAACGCTCATTTTCACATTTCCGGAATAGAGTATGGTTCAAAAGGGGAGAAAAAGCATCTAGTTTTAAAGGAAGCAGATTTAAAATATAAGGATTTAATAAAGGCACTAGTAAATTCAGGGATAAAAGGAACGGTTATTTGCGAAAGTCCTAATCTGGAGGAAGATGCAATCCTATTGCAAAATATTTATAAGCATTA
This sequence comes from Peptococcaceae bacterium, assembly GCA_012524045.1. Lineage (GTDB taxonomy): Bacteria > Bacillota > Desulfitobacteriia > Desulfitobacteriales > Syntrophobotulaceae > JAAYSI01. Next base: position 5,379 of record JAAYSI010000275.1, read on the forward strand.
TTCAAGTCATTCGAGGTCTTCTTAAAAGGAGGCCTTTTGTTTATTGGCAAAATGTTACAGAATTGCAGGAATTATGCTTTACACAGAGAAATTGTAATTCTTTAGAGGTGAGAATTTGGTAATGAGTTTAACAAAAGAGAAAATTTATAGAGCAGCTATTTTGACTATTCCCGGAATAGGTAGTCAAAGGCTTAGACAGTTGATAGCCTTGTATGGGAGCGCAGAAAATGCTTGGAAAACCCAGCAGTTCACGGACAGCCCGGAGCGTTTCTCCTGGTTTCAAAAATTTAAACATGCTCGGCAAAAAATTGACTTAGAAAAGGTGGAATCCCTTCTAGTTAAAGAAAACATCTCTATGGTCATTTTAGGCGAAGAAAACTATCCCTGTTTACTGGCTGAGTGTTTGGGTGCACCACCACTGCTTTTCTATAAAGGAGTTTTAACTTCCGGCCAAAAGGGACTGGCGGTGGTGGGTTCCCGTAGAGCAACCGCGTATGGTAGAGCTGCTGCAGCTTATTTTGCCAAAGAACTGGTAAAACATAATTATATTGTGGTTAGCGGCCTTGCCAGGGGTATTGACAGCTCCGCTCATCAGGGAGCCCTTGACGGCAATGGTGTAACTTGGGCCTTTTTAGCTGGTGGCTTAGATAGTATATACCCTAAAGAAAATAGTAATTTAGCCCGGAGGATTATGGAAAAAGGGGCATTGATTAGTGAGTATCCACCGGGAATTCCTGCGGAACCGGGCCATTTTCCGGCTAGAAATCGCTTAATTAGCGGCTCTTCCATGGGGGTATTGGTCGTGGAGGCGGCAGAAAAAAGCGGTTCTCTTATTACCGTTGATTATGCGCTGGAACAGGGAAGAGAAGTATATGCCGTACCGGGCCCTATTTTTAGCGAACAAAGTAAAGGCACTCATAATTTAATAAAAATAGGAGCTAAACTGGTGGCTGGAATAGAGGATATTCTATGTGAATTGCCCCCAGGCTACAGGACGGACTTTTGTAAGCAACAGAACGACCATTTACAAACAGAAAGACGGCAGTCGCTAAGTGAGAATGCCTTAAATGAAGAAGCATCATATACGAAAGATGAGATATGGCAAGAAATATTGGAATGTCTGAGTGATGTACCTTTACATATTGACCGTCTAACCGCTATCTGCAAAATACCGGCTCAAGATATTGCTCTAGGTTTATTGGAATTGCAATTAGCCGGTAAGGTAATTCAGTTACCCGGGCAAAATTATGTTTTACAGAGGAAAGTTTGACAAGTTTAAACTTAAAGCTTTATATATATAATATGATGTAATAGCTTTACTATTAAAGAAATAGTGTTATTCTAAAAGCTAATAGGGAAATTAATAGGGAAATTTGGAATTTCAACTATCTATATAATCAAGTTTCAAAAAATGATTAGATGATTAGAAGATAGTATTCAAATAAAGAATGTTTGAGGTGTAATATGGGAAAGACCCTGGTTATCGTTGAATCTCCAGCCAAAGCAAAATCAATAAGCAAATTTTTGTCTAAAAATTTTGTTGTTAAAGCTTCGATGGGGCACCTTAGAGATCTCCCCAAAAGTCAAATCGGAGTTGACATTGAGAATGATTTTGAACCTAAATATATAGCTATTAGGGGCCGGGGTGAACTGGTAAAAGAATTAAAGAATGCGGCTAAAACAGCCGACAAAATCCTTTTGGCTTCTGACCCGGACAGGGAGGGCGAAGCTATTGCTTGGCATTTAGCTCATTTACTAGGTTTAAATTTGGATGAAAACAGCAGAATAGAATTTCACGAAATCACTAAGCCTACTATTCAAAAAGCTGTAAAAAATCCACGCAAAATAGACATGGATAAGGTTGATGCCCAACAAGCCCGTAGAGTCCTGGATCGCTTGGTCGGTTATAAACTCAGCCCGCTCCTTTGGCGGAAAGTAAAAAAAGGTTTAAGTGCCGGTCGAGTCCAATCAGTTGCCGTTAGGTTAATTGTAGATCGGGAAGAAGAAATCCGTTCCTTTGTTCCGGAGGAATATTGGACTTTGGAGGCTCATTTACTTTGTGCCGAGGGTAGTTTTATAGCTAAGCTTATTCAAAAACAAGGCAAAAAAATTAATATCGCTAACAAGCAACAAATGGATCAAGTGTTGAAAGAGCTTAAAGCTGCCGAGTTTAAAATTGTAGAGATTAAACATAAAGAAAAGAAAAAACAACCGGCACCGCCTTTTACGACAAGTAGCCTTCAGCAGGATGCTTACCGCAAACTTAATTTTACTCCGAAAAAAACCATGATGCTTGCTCAGCAACTCTATGAAGGTATTGAACTCGGAAAGGCCGGCTCAGTCGGACTCATTACGTATATGCGTACTGACTCAGTAAGAATTTCTGAGACTGCTCAAACTGAGGCTAAAGAGTATATCCTCGCTAATTACGGAGACCCTTATTATCCTGAGCGGCCAAGAAAATATAGCACCAAAGGGAGAGCGCAAGAAGCGCATGAAGCTATTAGGCCGACTTCGATTTTACGGACGCCTGATTCTCTTAAAGGGTATTTAAGTAGGGATCAACTCCGGCTTTATCGCCTCATCTGGGAAAGATTTGTTGCCAGCCAGATGAGTGCGGCGGTTTTTGATACTATTTCAGTAGATGTTGGAGCCGGAGACTATTTGTTTAGGGCCAACGCTTCTAGTTTGAAGTTTGCCGGCTATTTATCTGTATATGAAGAGAGCACTGATGATCCGGACAAACAAGAAAATGAACAGGCTTGTTTTAATAGTAATTTACAGCAGGGACAAATACTTAAACTTCAGAAACTAAAAGAAAAACAACACTTTACCGAACCCCCTCCCCGCTATACTGAGGCTTCTTTAGTTAAAAAAATGGAAGAAGCCGGTATCGGTAGACCCAGTACCTATGCCCCTACAATTGAAACAATCCAGACTAGGGGTTATGTAGTAAAGGAAGAAAAGAGATTAGTGCCCACTGAATTAGGCGAGATTGTGATATCTCTTTTGAAAGAGCACTTTCCTGATATTGTAGACTTGGAATTTACGGCAAACCTAGAAGAAAAGCTGGATGATATTGAGGAAGGAAATGCTTCCTGGAAAGGGATTATTCGTGATTTTTATGGGCCCTTTGCTAAGACCCTAGAAATTGCTGAACAAAAGATTGGAAAAGTTAAAATTGAAGATGAGGTATCTGATCAGATTTGTGAATTTTGCGGGCGCAATATGGTTATCAAAATGGGTAGGTACGGTAAATTCTTAGCTTGCCCTGGTTTTCCTGAGTGTAAAAATGCCCGTCCGTTATTAGAAGAGATAGGAATCGACTGCCCGAAATGTGGCGAAAAATTAGTAGTAAGAAGGACAAAAAAGGGTCGCAAGTTCTATGGATGTAGTAAATATCCTGAGTGTGATTTCGTTTCCTGGGAAAAACCGGCCCCGAAACCCTGCCCTCAATGTGGGGAACTAATGATTGAAAAAAATTCACGTAACTCCAGAAAATACATTTGTACGAATAAAGAATGTCGCTATAGCGAAAATAAAAGTAAATAACGCCGACCTTTAGGGGGAGAAAATTTAAACGCAAATGAGTGGTAACATATGGATAAGGTAACTGTAATAGGAGCTGGGTTGGCCGGTTCGGAAGCAGCCTGGCAGCTAGCTAAACGTGGGGTAGAAGTTGAACTTTATGAAATGCGCCCATTTAAAACGACGCCTGCTCATCAAACCGATAAATTTGCCGAATTGGTGTGCAGTAATTCTTTACGGGCAGCGGGAATTGATAATGCAGTCGGACTTTTAAAAGAAGAAATGCGGCGTTTAGGATCACTGATCATAGAAGTTGCAGACAGGACATCCGTTCCGGCCGGTGGTGCTTTGGCTGTGGATCGGCAGGTTTTTGCTCAAGTTATTACCGATAGATTATCTTCCCATCCCAAGATTACTGTGCATAGAAAAGAAGTGACCACTATACCTCCTGCCGGATTTGTAATAATTGCTACAGGGCCATTGACTTCAGAGCCTTTGACGGATGAGATTGTGAAACTTACTGGGGAGCAGGCTCTTTCCTTTTTTGACGCAGCGGCTCCAATAGTTGAACTTGAATCAGTTGATCTGTCCAAGGCATTTTGGGCTGCCCGTTATAATAAAGGAGAGCCTGATTATTTAAATTGCCCTATGGATAAAGAAGAGTATACGGAATTTTATAATGCCCTGATTGAAGCTGAAAAAGCCGAAATAAAAGGATTTGAAAAGAATATGGTATTTGAAGGATGTATGCCGATTGAGGTTATGGCCGCAAGGGGCTTTATGACTATGGCTTTTGGTCCGTTAAAACCTGTAGGTATAATAGATCCCCGGACTGGAAAACAGCCTTTTGCAGTTGTTCAACTTCGCAAAGAAAATATTCAGGGGACTCTCCTAAACATGGTAGGATTTCAAACTCATTTAAAATGGGGTGAGCAGAAAAGAGTATTTCGGCTTATCCCAGGACTGGAAAACGCCGAATTTGTCCGTTATGGCGTTATGCATCGCAATTCTTTTCTTAATGCACCTAAAATACTTAAGGCTGATTTTAGTTTTCGCAAGGATCCACGGATTTTTTTCGCTGGACAATTTACCGGAGTTGAGGGATATGTTGAATCAGCGGCCAGTGGTTTAATGGCCGGAATAAATGTCTTTCGTCTGCTTCAAAAACAAAGTACGTTGATTTTCCCGGCTACGACTGCTCTCGGCGCCTTGGCACTTCATCTCGAAGGCTCTCCGAGTATTGATTTTCAACCTATGAATATTAATTTTGGCCTCATCTCTCCTCTAGAACATAAAATTAAAAATAAGAGGGAGCGAAATAAAAAAATTGCAGAGAGGGCATTAAAAGATTTAGCTAGTTTTATTGAAGACAATAATCTAGGCTGAGGAATATTAAGCTTTTTTGGAAAACTGGCCGATAATATGAGTGCGAGGTGGTTGAGATGTTAGCTGATAAAGCGTTAGAGGATTTTCGGGTCTACTTAAACTCCAAAAACGCTTCGGATTTAACAATTGGTGCTTATCAAACCGATCTTATTCAGTTTTTTGAATTCGCCTCTGCTGAATTAGGTAAGGATTATACTCAGGTCAATATTCAGGATATAGATAAGTACATTATTCGGAGTTATCTAGGACATCTTACAAAAAAGAGCTTGAGCAGAAAAACTATAGCTCGAAAGTTAGCAGCACTCCGCTCTTTTTTTAAATTCCTTTGTAGAGAAGGGGTTTTAGTTAAAAATCCTGTTCAAAAATTTACAACGCCTAAAGTCAGTAGAAGCCTCCCCACCTATTTATTCGAAGAACATATAAATAAGTTGCTCGAAGCACCTGATTTAAACTCAAAAAATGGACTTCGGGATCAAGTGATACTGGAACTATTGTATGGTTCCGGCTTAAGAGTAAGCGAGCTTGTCGGTCTTAATAAAAGTGATGTGGATTTACTTAGTGGTCTAATAAGGGTCAGAGGCAAAGGTAAAAAGGAAAGAATAGTGCCGCTTACAGTCAAAGCCCAGAGTGTTCTCAGCTTATATCTATCGAAACGAGATGATAATGAGGAAGCATTAATTCTCAATTATAAGAAAACACGGCTTACTTCCCGTTCGGTTCGTCGAATTTTAAATAAATTAGAAAAAAAAGCGAAGCTTGGTTTGCATGTTTATCCGCATATGTTAAGACATACTTTTGCTACTCATCTTTTGGATGGGGGAGCCGATTTAAGGAGCGTTCAGGAACTCCTTGGACATAAAAAACTTTCTTCAACTCAGATTTATACTCATTTAACCAGAGAAAAACTCCGGAACGTATATATGGTAGCACATCCCAGAGCGAAGGTGGAAAATAAATAATTGTACTAAATTTTCACAAAAAGCAGTGCAATTATGAAAATTCACTTGACTATAACTAAATTTATGAGTAAACTGCTAAGGGGGGTAAATATGTTTCAGGCTACAACAATTCTTGCGGTTAAAAAGGGGAACGAGGTTGCTATAGCTGGAGACGGGCAAGTAACTATGGGTCAGGCGACCATCATGAAACACGGTGCTCGAAAAATTAGAGTTTTATACCAAGGTAAAGTTTTGGCAGGTTTTGCAGGCTCAGTAGCTGATGCTTTTACTCTTTTTGAAAAATTTGAAACTAAACTTGAAGAATATCACGGCAATCTGCAGAGGGCTGCCGTTGAGCTGGCTAAAATTTGGCGTACCGATAAAATGCTTAGAAATTTGGAAGCATTGCTAATTGTCGCTGATAAAAATACCCTTCTGCTAATCTCAGGTTCTGGTGAAGTAATTGAGCCTGATGACGGGATTGCGGCGATTGGGTCGGGGGGCAATTACGCTTTAGCTGCTGCTAGAGCTTTGGTCAAGTATACGGATTTAAGTATTACGGATATCGTAAGAGAAGCTATGAAAATCGCAGCTTCTATCTGTGTTTACACAAATGAGAATATAATTGTCGAAGAACTGAGGGAGGAAGGCTAATGGAACAGCTAACACCCAGGGAAATTGTCGCTGAACTAGATAAGTATATTGTAGGGCAAAAAGAAGCTAAAAGAGCCGTTGCTATTGCTTTGCGCAACAGATACCGTCGTTCGCTATTAGATCCTTCTCTTCAGGAAGATGTTTTGCCCAAAAATATTCTAATGATCGGGCCAACCGGTGTAGGCAAAACCGAAATTGCCCGGAGACTTGCTAAATTGGTTAAAGCGCCTTTTACTAAGGTAGAGGCTACTAAGTTTACGGAAGTAGGCTATGTCGGAAGGGATGTTGAGTCCATTATCAGGGATTTAACAGAGATATCTATACGGATGGTAAAGGCCGAACGGATGAAAGAGGTGGAAAGCAAGGCAGAAGAAAATGCAGAGAAACGTCTTTTGACCATACTCGTACCAGGTAAGAAAAAAGAAAGCACCAATGTTAATCCCTTTCAATATTTTTTTGGGCAAGAAAGCGAGCAACCCAAAGAAGAAGCTGTAACTCCAGAATTGGAACGTGATAGGGAATTTATCAAGCGTAAGCTTAAAAATGGAGAACTGGAAAATCATATTATTGAAGTTGAAGTAGAGGAAAATTCTCCTTACTCTGATATGCTTGGAGCTACAGGTATTGAGTTGGGGATTAACATTCAAGATATGGTAGCGGGTATGTTTCCTAAGAAGCGTAAGAAAAGAAAAGTTACCGTCAAAGAGGCTCGAAGAATAATTGCGCAGGAAGAAGCTCAAAACTTGATAGACCACGATGAAGCAGTTCAAGAGGGCATTAGAAGAGCAGAGCAGGAAGGAATAGTCTTTATTGACGAAATTGATAAGATCGCCGGCAAGGAATCTCATGCTGGTCCTGATGTTTCCCGTGGTGGAGTGCAAAGAGATATATTACCATTAGTTGAAGGCTCTACGGTTATGACCAAATATGGGCCCGTTAAAACAGATCACATCTTGTTTATTGCTGCCGGAGCCTTTCATGTAGCCAAACCATCGGATCTAATTCCGGAGCTTCAGGGTAGATTTCCGATAAGAGTTGAACTTGAGTCATTAAATGTAGCTGATTTCAAAAGAATTTTAACTGAACCGGAAGCTTCTCTGATAAAACAGTATAGTGCGCTTCTGTCTACTGAAGGGATAACTGTTCACTTCACCGAGAGCGCTATAGAGGAAATTGCGCAAATTGCTTATAATGTTAACTCTTTTACCGAAAATATCGGTGCTAGGAGACTTCATACCATCGTTGAAAAAGTATTGGAAGAGCTTTCATTTGAAGCTTCGGAACTGCCTGAAGGCTATGAAATCACCATTAATAAGGAATATATTCAGAAAAGAGTCGGGGATGTGGCCAAGGATCAAGATTTGTCAAAGTATATACTTTAAATTTTCAAAAAATTCATATATAATAGAAAAAAGATAAAAACTGGCCGAATTAAGGCTTTTAAGGAGGTAAATTTGTGAAAAGCTTACTCGAGAAAACTAGAGCTATTAGTAGACTTATCCAACGGGCGGCAGGAAGACCAGTAGATTTTGAGGAGATGGCTAAAACATTAAGCGAACAAATAAAAGCTAATTGTTATATTATCGGCCGTAGAGGCAAAATACTTGGCTATAGTTTTATACCTAATTTTTTCTGTGATGAAATGGAAGGAATAGTTGTCCACGCTGAACGTTTTCCGGAGAGCTACAATGAAGGCCTACTGAAAATAACTGAAACGAAGGCAAACACAACACAAATTGAAAATGCTTGTGTTTTTAACAAACACGAAAAATGTGTTTTCAACAATAAAATTACAACCATAGTGCCTATTCTAGGTGGAGGGGAGAGAGTCGGAACTTTAGTTCTGGCTAAATTCACCGAAGAATTCACTCCCGAGGATTTAATTTTGAGTGAATACGGTGCAACAATTGTCGGTATGGAAATTCTTAGAGTCAAAGCTGAAAAAGCGGAAGAAGAGGCTAGGAAAAAAGCAGCAGTCCAAATTGCCGTTGGCACTCTTTCTTACTCTGAGCTAGAAGCGGTAGAACATATTTTTGCCGAGCTCGGAGGAGAGGAAGGGCTGCTTGTAGCAAGTAAAATAGCTGACCGAGTAGGGATTACCCGCTCAGTTATAGTCAATGCTTTAAGAAAATTTGAATCCGCCGGTGTTATTGAATCTAAATCATTAGGGATGAAAGGTACCTATATCCGAGTTCTTAATGATTATCTGCTCGAGGAATTGGATAAATATGTTAAACATTATCGATAAAAGGTCGGATTCAAGATGGAAGGTCAAGAGTATGTTTATCGTATGAAGGTAATAATTGCTCCGGGATTAGGCTTTTTGATACTTTATCCTTTACTGCTTGGTATTGTGAGTTATTTTTTCAAGTTCCCTGAACTGTATATGCGAATATTCACGGCGATCTATCTCTCAACTGCTCTAATAATTCTAGGGTTATGGATAGTAGCTAAGAGCCGTAAAGTTATTATCCAAGAAGATGCGATAGTTTTTCGTTCTCTTTTCGGCAAGAAGATTTTAAAGCCGGTTAACATCCGCAAAGTATCTTTTTTTTGGACAAAAAAAGATGAAGAAATAGTTCAGCTTCGTGTCGGAAAGAAAGCTTATTATCTTACTAATTTATATTTTCCGTTTAATGAGCTTTTAACAGATTTAGAAGAATTTATTCTTAAAAACAACATACGTTCTAATCTTTCGAGCCATTATGGCCTGAACTAGTTGCATTAGATTTAATGATATGATATTCTATTCGCAGTGTAAAAATCAGAGTACACACGCAGTGGGACTTGGGCACTGGTTCTTTACTTGGTAAAGGGTGTCGGGGATGAACCTGCGGAGGCAAAAACATTTTAGGAGGGGGGTGTAGCACAATGGCTGTAATTTCCATGAAACAACTCTTGGAAGCCGGTGTACACTTCGGGCATCAGACTCGACGCTGGAACCCCAAAATGGCTCGCTATATCTTTACAGAAAGAAATGGCATTTACATCATTGACTTACAAAAAACTGTTAAGAAAGTTGATGAGGCTTATAACTTTGTTAGAGATATTGCTGCCAATGGCGGGACCATATTATTTGTTGGCACCAAAAAACAGGCTCAGGAATCAATTAAAGAAGAAGCAGAACGCTGTGGCATGTTCTATGTAAACGAGCGTTGGCTGGGCGGTATGTTAACCAACTTCCAAACAATTCAAAAGAGAGTGCAAAGGTTGCATGAGTTGGAGAAGATGGAAGCGGATGGAGTTTTTGAAGTACTGCCGAAGAAAGAAGTTGCTTCTCTACGCCACGAAATGGGCAAGTTGGAAAGATTTCTTGGCGGAATCAAAAACATGAAAAAACTGCCTGATGCGATATTCGTCGTTGATCCACGCAAAGAGAGGATTGCTGTGGCTGAAGCCAGAAGGCTCAATATCCCGATTGTGGGTATTGTGGATACTAACTGCGATCCTGATGAGATTGATGTGGTCATTCCTGCAAACGATGATGCTATTAGAGCGGTTAAACTTTTAACAGAAAAAATTGCTGATGCTGTTATTGAAGGTCAACAAGGCTCTATTGATGATGTAGAAGAAGAGAGTAAAGAAGAAAGCGAAGAATAGAATCTAGGGACAGGGTGAGAAATAGGGTATGTTTAATTCTTTACTTACCCTGTTCTTTTATGTTTATCTGAAATAATTATGTTTAAGGAGGGTTGGCTATGGCCGATATTTCTGCTGCTGCGGTCAAAGAACTTAGGGAAAGAACCGGAGCAGGAATGATGGATTGCAAAAAAGCCTTAGTTGAATGCAAAGGTGATATGGAAAAAGCGATTGACTTTCTGCGTGAAAAAGGTTTAGCAGCCGCTGCTAAAAAAGAAGGGCGGATTGCTGCCGAAGGGTTGGTTGAAGCCTATATTCATGGAGCGGGCCGCATTGGTGTTTTAGTCGAAGTTAACTGTGAAACAGATTTTGTTGCTCGCGGTGAAGAGTTTAAGCAATTTGTCAAGGATATTGCTATGCAGATTGCTGCAGCTAAGCCTTTATATATAAATAAAGAAGATGTACCGGCAGACGTGATTGAACATGAAAAACAGATACTTAGAGCTCAGGCTTTAAACGAGGGTAAACCTGAGAAAATTGTTGACAAAATGGTTGAAGGACGTATTGAGAAGTACTATAAAGAAGTCTGCCTGATGGAACAGTCATTTATCAGAGATCCTGATATAGTTATTAAGGATCTTGTAGTCCAAAAAATTGCCGCAATCGGAGAAAAGATTGCTATTCGCAGATTTGCCCGCTATGAATTGGGTGAAGGAATTGAAAAGCGTCAAGACAATTTTGCGGATGAAGTTATGAAAGAAATAAATCGCTAGAGAACACTTCTGTGTTCTCTTTTTTAAAATTAGACAAAGGATTTTTTTCCATGACGTAGAAATAAAAAAATGGAGGTTCTCCTATGACAGCTTCACGTTATCAGCGTGTTGTCCTAAAATTGAGTGGAGAGGCGCTTGCCGGAGAGCAGGGATACGGAATTGCCCACAGTATGCTTACTTCTGTGGCCGAACAGGTTAAAGAAGTCCAACAACTCGGCGTAGAAATGGCTTTAGTTGTTGGGGGAGGGAATATTTGGCGCGGTATTTCCGGTAGTTCTCAGGGAATGGATCGCGCAACGGCGGACTACATGGGTATGCTTGCTACGGTAATGAATGCGCTGGCTCTTCAGGATGCACTTGAACAGAATAATATTCAAACCAGAGTTCTTTCAGCGATCGAAATGAGGCAGATAGCAGAGCCTTACATACGGCGACGAGCAATTCGCCACATGGAAAAGGGGCGTATTGTTATTTTCGCCGCAGGAACAGGGAACCCGTATTTTTCAACAGATACTACTGCAGCTTTAAGAGCTGCGGAGATTGAAGCTGAAGTCATTTTAATGGCTAAAAGGGTTGATGGTGTATATGATTGCGACCCGCTTAAAAATCCTGAAGCCAAAAAGTTTGAGCGTTTGACCTATCTCGATGTGTTAAGCAAAGGGTTGGGTGTTATGGATTCAACTGCGGCATCCTTATGTATGGATAACAATATTCCGCTAATTGTTTTTAACCTTAATAAGAATGGCAACATTCTCAGAGCCATTAAAGGAGAGACTATTGGTACTTATGTAGGGAGGGACTAAATAGTGATTAATGATGTTTTAAACGAAGCTGAACAAAAAATGACAAAAACTATCGACGTTTTCCGCAAAGACTTAGCTTCCGTACGTGCGGGAAGAGCTAACCCAGCTATGCTGGAAAAGGTATCGGTTGACTATTATGGAACTCCTACTCCTGTAAACCAGCTTGCCAATGTATCAGTTCCGGAGCCTAGGATGTTAATTATTCAACCGTGGGACAAGTCCTCAATTAAGGACATTGAAAAAGCAATTTTAAAATCTGATCTCGGAATTACACCGACTAATGATGGAACAGTTATTCGCCTTGTTATTCCTCAATTAACGGAAGAACGTAGAGCGGAAATAGTCAAATCCGTAAAGAAAAAGGCTGAGGAAGCCAGAGTAGCAATTCGAAATATCAGACGGGAAATGCTAGACGATATTAAAAAAATGGAAAAAGATAAACTTTTTTCTGAGGATGAGGCTAAAAAGGGACAGGATAAGGCTCAAAAATTGACTGACAAATATATTAAAGAAATCGATAATATTTTAGAGAAAAAAGAAAAAGAAATAATGGAAGTGTAGACTTTGCACTGGTTAGGAAAAAAGTGGGATGAAGTAGCAAAAGAATTACTTCAAAATAACATCGATTTTATTTATAAGGTGACTTTTCCGGCCGGAAAGGTTACTTCTACCGGGGATCTCCGGGTAGCCAGAGTAGGCTTTGCGGACGGTAGATTGCTATTTATTCTATTACATGATAA